>CALXAZ010000035.1 GCA_944386395.1 uncultured Clostridia bacterium | reverse complement strand
TATTCCAAGATACTTCACTGCCGTAAGCTGACCATCACCTGTTGTGGCGTTTTCAAGGAAGATAAGATGACCTGACTGCTCCCCACCAAGTACATAGCCACCCTTTTTCATCTCCTCCAGCACATATCTATCTCCTACCGCCGCCGTTATAACCTTGAGACCATTCTCCCTGGCAAACATATGAAAACCAAGGTTCGACATAACTGTTGCTACGATGGTGTCGCCTGCGAGCCTTCCCTCATCACGAAGCTGCCTTCCAATTATTGCCATTATGTGGTCTCCATCCACGGTTTCTCCCTTTTCATTAACCACAAGACACCTGTCTGCGTCTCCGTCAAATGCCACCCCAACGTCGTATCCACCGGCAACAACCATCCTTGAGAGTCTCTCAAGATGCGTTGACCCACAATCGAGATTTATATTCGTCCCATTCGGCTGGTCCCCTATTATCTCAACGTCAGCTGCAAAATTTTTAAACAGCGGGTGCGATGTCACCGAGGCAGATCCATTGGCACAGTCCACCAGCACGCGTAAACCTTCAATATTATTTTCGGCGCAGCTCACAAGATGGTCTATATATTTCTTCACAGCCCCCGGGTCTCTTCTTACCCTGCCGATATTTTCATATGTCTTGAGCGTCACTCCTTCGTTGATCTTCTTCTCTATCCTATCCTCCAATTCGTCAGAAAGCTTGTAGCCATCTCCATTAAAAATCTTTATCCCATTGTGCTCAAACGGGTTATGTGACGCCGATATCATTATCCCAGCATCCGCGCCCAGCTCTACCGACAGGTAGGCCACCGCCGGCGTGGGTACCACCCCCAGCAGCACAACGTCCCCTCCTACCGAACATATCCCGGCAGCAAGCGCGTTTTCCAGCATGTCCGAGGATATGCGTGTATCTTTGCCTATCAGAAACAGTGGACGGTGATTTGCCGTTTCTGTAAGCACCTCAGCCGCTGCCTGCCCAGCCTTGAGCGCAAGGATGCAGTCAAGCCCGTCATTTGCTATGCCGCGTATGCCGTCTGTACCAAAAAGTCTTGCCATATACCTATTTCCTCTCATATGTCAAATTTTTAATCTCAAATGATACATGTCTTAAATTATCTATAGACGTTATCTACTTGCGTCTTCTCAAAGCTCAAGCTTCTGTTGCTCGGGGTTCTGCCCCTTTACAGGAGCGTTACCCGAAAATGGTATGCCAAGATGATCATATGCCGGCTTTGTCGCACACCTTCCCCTGGGCGTCCTGTTAATAAATCCCAGCTGGAGCAAATATGGCTCGTACACATCTTCCAGCGTTACTGCTTCTTCGCCAATCGTTGCCGCAAGCGTCTCCAGACCTACTGGGCCTCCTCCAAAATGATATATTATGCTTTCAAGCATCCGGCGATCAGTCGAATCGAGCCCTATCTCATCCACTTCAAGCATATCCAATGCTGCATCTGCTACATCCTTTGTTATAATACCGTTTGCCCGGACCTGTGCATAGTCACGCACACGCTTCAAAAGCCGGTTTGCTATACGTGGGGTGCCTCTCGAGCGTCTTGCAATCTCCATGGCTCCCTCCGGATCTATCCTAATACCAAGTATCCCCGCGCTTCGTGACACTATCCGCATAAGCTCCTCCGGCTGATAAAGCTCGAGCCTGAGCACCACACCAAAGCGGTCACGCAGGGGAGCTGTAAGCTGACCGGCCCGGGTAGT
This sequence comes from uncultured Clostridia bacterium, assembly GCA_944386395.1. GTDB lineage: Bacteria > Bacillota > Clostridia > Oscillospirales > JAAYOS01 > CALXAZ01. The sequence continues at coordinate 9,456 of CALXAZ010000035.1, read as the reverse complement.
AGCTCCGATAAGCGTAAATTTAGGTAGGTCAAGACGTATCGAGCGGGCAGACGGCCCTTTGCCTATAATTATATCCAGCGCATAGTCCTCCATTGCAGGATACAGTATCTCCTCTACTGAGCGGTTGAGACGATGTATTTCATCAATAAACAGTATATCAAACTGATTAAGGTTTGTCAGCAGCGCGGCAAGATCCCCCGCCTTCTCTATCGCAGGACCGGAGGTTATCCTTATGTTTGCCCCCATCTCGTTTGCTATCACTCCGGCAAGAGTGGTCTTTCCCAAGCCGGGAGGTCCATACAACAGTATATGATCCATCGCCTCCGAGCGCAGCTTTGCTGCCTCTATCGATATGGCAAGATGCTCCTTCGCCTTTTCCTGCCCGGTATAATCCTCAAGTGTCCTCGGACGGAGCGACGCCTCGCCGTCATCATCCGCTATGAGGGTAGACGATACTATGCGCTCATCGCTATTGTCGCTGAATTCTATGCTCATTTTCCGCCCTCCGTTCCTTTTGACCTCTGTTTCAGTTCCTTATCATCTTCTTCAGCGCAAGCCGCACTATTTCCTCTACCGGGAGCGCCTCAGTATCTATCCCCTTCATCGCCTCTGATGCCTCGGACTGGCTGTATCCCAGCACCCCCAGCGCTGTCGCAGCTTCGTTGGCGCGGGAACCGAATGTTTGTCTTACCGCAGCCTTTCCCGCAGCCGACGCAGCCTCCAGCTGTTCTTTTTTCATCTTATCCTTCAGCTCGAGGATTATCCTCTGCGCTATCTTCTTGCCCACGCCCGGCGCTGCAGTAAGCACCTTTTCATCATCGGTTATCACTGCCAGCGCAAGCTGCTCCGGTGTAGCGTATGAAAGTATCGAAAGCGCCGCCTTTGGCCCAACTCCCGAAATCGATATGAGCATCTTATAGCACGAGAGCTCTTCCAGGGTGGCAAACCCATATATATCAAAGGCGTCCTCTCTCACATGAACGTATGTATAGAGGCGGGCACGTTTTCCCTTTTCTATCGAAGCAAGCGTCACAAGCGATGTATTGCACGCATAACCCACCCCTCCGATATCTATCACCACAAGCCCCGGCTCGCTATGAGCTACTACGCCATCAAGGTAATAAAACATATCCTGTCCTTTCGTATAACCGCGCTGCCGCTTTCAGGCAGACATCTCTTATTTTGCCGTAGCGGGTCAGCTTATATACTGTTATCTGTCAATACTCCCTGGCTGCCCGACGAGTGCCCGTGGCATATCGCAAGCGCAAGTGCATCGGCCGCGTCGTCAGGACGAGGCACCTTTTCAAGACCAAGTATCCTCCTTGTCATCTCCATGACCTGCTTTTTTTCGGCGCGCCCATACCCTGTAACAGCCTGCTTGACCTGCAAAGGCGTATATTCAAAAATCGGGCAATTCATCCTTCGGCACTCAAGCAGTACCACTCCTCGCCCATGGGCAACATGTATGCCTGTCTTTATATTGTTGTTAAAAAACAGCTCCTCCACTGCCACTGCATAAGGCTTAAACCTCTGTAGGAGCGCGTCTATATCGTTTGCAATCTCAAGTAGGCGCTGGCTCAGCGGCAGCCCCGCCGCTGTCTTTACTATACCATACTGCATTAGCTTAAACTTATTTCCCTCATACTCTACAAAGCCATATCCTACAGTGGCTATACCCGGGTCGATTCCAAAAATAATCATTTGTCTCCACCCATGCCGTCAACGCCGCTCATTGCGAGCATTACGCCATACTTTCCCGACTCATATGTCAGCCCGCCCTGCATATACACACAATATGGTTCGCGCATTGGCGCATCGCAGCTCAGCTCTATCGACGCCCCCTGGTTGAACGTCCCGGCCGCCATTATAACATCACAGTTATATCCCGGCATTGGCCATGGCTCAGGCGTAACATATGAATCCACAGGTGATCCCGCCTGTATCCCGCGGCAAAACGCAGACACCTTTTCCGGAGTTCCAAGATTTATCTGCTGGATAATATCATTTCTTTTCTCATTCCACCGGGGTGTAGCGTCAAAACCTGCCATCTCTGCTATTTTAGCGCAAAACACTGCAGTTTTCAAGCTCTGCGCCACTGTATGCGGAGCCATGAAAAGCCCCTGGAACAGAGCACGGTTCTGCCCCATTGTACACCCACATTCTCCGCCTATTCCCGGAACCGTCATCCTGTATGCCGCGCGCTCAACAAGCTCAGCTTTCCCTGCTACATATCCTCCGGTGGGTGCAAGCCCTCCCCCGATATTTTTTATGAGCGAACCGCAGATAAGGTCTCCGCCGTCGCTTCCTCCCGGCTCTTCCGTATCTACAAATTCCCCATAGCAGTTGTCGACAATTATGTTTATCCCGGGGTTGACTGCTCGTACCACGGCACAAATTTCCTTTATCTTCGCAACCGACAGGCTCGGTCGGACTGAGTATCCCCTTGAGCGCTGTATAAGCACAGCCCCTGTGTCACTCTTCGCAGCCTCAGCCGCTATACCTTCTATATCCGGTTCACCGTTTTCCAGCGGCTCGACCTGACGGTAGCCTATTCCGTACATCTTAAGCGAGCCAAAGTTATCTCCGGTAATTCCAATAACTCCTCTCAGCGTATCATACGGCGCGCCAACCGCGGACACCAGCGTTTGTCCCGGCATAAGCGACGCGTATAGCGCAGAACCAATAGCATGCGTCCCATTTACAAAACCTATCCTGACAAGCGCCGCCTCCGTATCGAATATATCCGCATATATTTTATCAAGCGCTTCTCTTCCCATATCGTCATATCCATATCCTGTCGTGCCCGCAAACATAGCTTCCGACACAGAATGACGGCGGAATGCCGCAAGCACTCTTTCGGTGCAGCGTTCCGCCGTTTCATCTATGCTCTTGAATACAGGCAGCAGGCTCTTTTCAGCTTCTTTTGCAAATTCTCGTATTCTGCTGCTTATTTCCATATCAATTATACTTCCTATCGTTTTAACTAGATCGAGTATACCTCATCCTCTGAAAGGATATTTACTCCACAGTCCTTGAGATGCTCCACAGCAATCTCGTTATTTTCAACGCGGAGAATGACAAATGCCCCATCCTTTTTGCGCGTGATAAACGCATATGCGTACTCTACGCCTATGTTGGCGCCTTGCAGACAGTCTAGCGTCTTATACAGCCCACCAGGAGTGTCCTCCACCTGCACCGCGATTACCTTTGTAGTGCTGACGGTAAACCCATTATCCTTCAATACCTTTTCAGCCTTTTTCGGATCATTTACTATCAATCTCAGGATACCGAAATTCGTCGTATCCGCAAGCGACAGCGCACGAATATCTATGCCATTGTCTCCTAGCACTTTTGTTATCGAGGATAATCTTCCCGAACGGTTTTCGATAAACACCGATACCTGGTTAATAAACATGCCCGCATCATCCTTTCCCTGTCAGGTACAATTGACCCTTAGGGTCAATTGTACCTGCACTTATATTTTGGTATCCTTGGTACTATTATAGAGTATTTTCCTCTTTATTACAAGCAAATCAATACAGATGGCGATTATCGATTATATGTACAGCCTTTCCCTCGCTTCGCCCGATACTCTTCGGCTCTACAAGCTTTATCGCAGCGGAGAGACCGAGGGTAGATTCCATCTCTTTGGCTATCTTGCGCTTGAGATTCTCGAGCACACGCACCTCGTCAGAGAAAAATTCAGGACGCATCTCCACCTGTATCTCAAGCGTGTCGAGGTTGTTTTTCCGGTCTACTACCAGCATATAATAGGCAGACGCCTCGTTTATACCCATGAGGACGCTCTCTATCTGGCTTGGGAACACATTGACGCCGCGGATTATCAACATATCATCGGCACGACCGCTCGGCTTTGACATTCTCGCGGTCGTTCTCCCGCATTCACATGCATCATATGTGAGGGTTGATATGTCGCGCGTACGGTAGCGGATGAGCGGCATTGCCTCCTTTGTCACGCAGGTGAACACCAGCTCTCCCGCCTGTCCCGCCGGAAGCTGCTCACCAGTGGCAGAATTGATTATCTCAGGTATAAAGTGGTCCTCCTGCACATGCAGCCCGCACTTAAAGTTGCATTCACCTGATACTCCCGGTCCGATTATCTCTGAAAGCCCATAGATATCATAGGCTGAGATATGAAGCCTCTGCTCTATCTCCCTGCGCATTGGCTCTGTCCACGGCTCCGCACCAAATATCCCGGCGCGCAGCTTTATATCATTGACTGCTCCAAGCTCCTCAGCTGCCTCTGCAAGATACAGCGCATATGAAGGCGTACACATCAGTATCGTCGACCCGAAATCACGCATTATCTGTATCTGGCGCTTTGTGTTCCCCGCGGAGACCGGTATCGTTGCCGCGCCTATGGTCTGTCCGCCATAGTGAGCTCCAAGCCCGCCGGTAAACAGCCCATATCCGTATGAAACATGGACGATATCTTTATTTGTGCCGCCTGCCATCGTTATCGAACGCGCTGCAACTTCGCCCCATATCTTTAAATCATTGTCGGTATATGTGACGACGGTCTGCTTCCCGGTAGTCCCTGAAGATGCGTGTATCTCGGTTATCTCCGACATCGGCACCGCATTCAGACCAAAGGGATAGTTGTCGCGGAGATCGTCCTTTGTTGTAAATGGCAGCTTATAAAGGTCGTCTATCGACCTTATATCTCCCGGTTCCAGACCAATATCCTGCATCTTTTTGCGGTATGGTGCCACATTCTTATATACCCGCTCGACCGCATCCACAAGCCGCTTACCCTGAAGCTCGCGCAGCTTTTCGCGCGGCATTGTCTCAATTTCTTTGTTCCAGTACATTTTAATCAGCTCCAATATTCAGTTTTTCTGCTGGGCAGCCGCCCGTCCAAGCTCAAAAGCCCGCAAATTCTCATCAACAAATTTCTCGGGCACATTGTTCTTTATTGCCTCATACCAGACCTCAACATCAACATCCATCATCGCAGAGGCCGCTCCCAGCAGCACGACATTTGATGCCTTTGCCGTCCCCGCGCTCTCCGCAAGAGATACGGCATCCATCGCAAGGCAGTTTACGTCCGCCGATTTCAGCTTATCGATTATATTCTCAGGATATTTCGCGGCTCCCGTGATTACCGGCATGGGCATTATTTCCTGTGTGCTCACTATGACTGACCCGCCTTTTCTCAGGCAATAGAGATATCTGTATGCCTCCAATGCCTCAAAGGATATCAGCATGTCGCATTCTCCCTCCGGTACCATCGGAGAAGCAACGTCCTCCCCTGCCCTCACATAGGTTACAACGCTCCCGCCACGCTGGCTCATGCCGTGGACCTCACTGACCTTAACATCATAGCCCCTCGATATACAGACCGCTCCCAATACCCGCGAAGCGAGCAGCGATCCCTGCCCACCAACGCCTACAATCATTATATTATACATCGTCTCTGATCCTCTCAATTCTCCTCACGGCTTATCGCACCGAATTTGCATACTTCGGCACACAGCCCACAACCGGCGCAAAGAGTGTGGTCTATACTCACACCGCTGTCTGTCCTTACTATTGCCGGACATCCAAGCTTTCCACACATCCCGCAATTTCTGCATTTTTCACTGTCAACAGTCAGCGGCGGCTTTTTCTCAACATATTTAAGAAGTGCGCATGGGTGCTTTGCAACTATCACAGACGGCTCATCTGCCGCAAGCTCCTCCTTTATCGCGGTCTCTACCTCTTCAATATCAAACGGATCGACCGAACGCACCCTTCTCACACCTATTGCCCGGCAAACTCCCTCTATATCGAGAGCCGGTGCCGGCTTCATTTTCAGTGTATAGCTCGTGGCAGGGTTCTGCTGATGCCCTGTCATCGCCGTTATCGAGTTGTCAAGGATTATGATGGTGCTCGGGCTCTGGTTATACACCACGTTGAGCAAGCCTGTCATGCCTGAATGCATAAAGGTTGAATCGCCTATAACCGCCACCGACTTTCCTGCAAGCTCGGGGCGCAGGGTGTTCATCCCGTGCAGCACACCTATTGAAGCACCCATACATATAGTGCTGTCCATAGCGGTAAGCGGCGCTGACGCGCCCAGCGTGTAGCAGCCTATATCTCCCGAAACATTGAGCTTCATCTTTCCGAAAACATAGAACATCGCCCTGTGGGGGCATCCCGGACAGAGCACCGGCGGACGCACCGGCACATCTGCCTGCGCCGGTATTTCAGGGGCTGTCCCCAGTATCACTTTTCTTATCATATTTGGAGTATACTCTCCAATAAAGCTGAATAGCTCCTTTCCCCGCACGTCTACGCCACACCTGCGGCAGAAGCTCTCTATGTAGTCGTCAAGCTCCTCAACAACATATACCTTCTCCACTTCCCGGGCAAAACTGCGTATCAGTTTTTCCGGCATTGGATATACAAGACCAAGCTTTAGATATGAAGCCCTGTCTCCCAGCGCTTCCCGCGCATACTCATATGCTACGCCAGAAGTGATGATACCGATTTTTTTATCGTTCCACTCAATCCTGTTGAGTTCACAGGTTTCCGCATATTCACGCAGGGCATTTTCTCTTTTCTCCACAGCCACGCGGCGCACCTTTGCGTTTGCCGGCGCCATAACATACTTCTGCGGGTTTTTGGCATATTCTTTCAGCCCGGCGTTCTCCCTGGGCGACAGCTCCACAAGGCTCTGCGAATGGGCTACCCTTGTAGAGAGCCGGAGATATACCGGCACATCAAATTTTTCAGAAATCTCAAACGCTTTTTTTGTAAATTCGAGACAATCGGCAGAGTCCGATGGCTCGAGCATCGGTATTTTTGAAGCAACAGCATAATTTCTCGAGTCCTGCTCGTTTTGGGATGAGTGCATCCCCGGGTCATCTGCCACCGCGATTACAAGCCCTCCATTTACTCCACTGTAGCTGGCAGTAAAAACAGGATCCGCCGCAACGTTCAGCCCCACATGCTTCATCCCCGCAAAGGCGCGACCTCCGGCAATCGACGCCCCTATCGCCGACTCTACTGCTACTTTCTCATTGGGCGCCCACTCCGCATATATTTCATCATACTGAGCAGCCATCTCTGTTATCTCAGTGCTTGGTGTTCCCGGATAGCTGGACACAAATACACAGCCACCCTCATAGAGCCCGCGTGCCACGGCTCCGTTTCCTATAAGCAGTTTTTTATCCATATTCACTATCCTTTATGTATTTCTGAGATCTGTTACCCTCTTTGCTTTCCCGGTAAAGCGCTCCAGGCTCTTCGGTCCCACAAGCGTTACCTGCGCCGTAAGCCCGAGAACCGTACGCAGCCTGTCGGTTATATGGTTTTGCAGATTTTCAAGCTCCCCATAGCTCTCAAGCAGGCTCGCGTCTGTCAGCTCGACCTCCACTTCGAGGTGATCCATAAAGTTTTTCCTTGTCACGATGAGATGATAGTGCGGACCTATGGAATCTATCCCCATAAGCACGCTTTCTATCTGGCTTGGGAACACATTTACTCCCTTTATTATAAGCATATCGTCAGAACGCCCTATGACCTTCGCCATCCTTGCGTGCGTCCTTCCGCATTCGCATTTCTCAGTGGTTATCCGCGTCATGTCACGGGTGCGGTATCTGATTATCGGCAGAGCTTCCTTTGTCAGTGATGTAACCACAAGCTCACCTGTCGAGCCCTCAGGCAGAACCTCCCCCGTCTCCGGGTCTATTATCTCGCAGATAAAATGGTCCTCGGCAATATGCAGCCCATTGCGGTATTCGCACTCTCCCGCGACCCCAGGACCTATCAGTTCGCTCATGCCGTAGTTGTCCGTTGCCAAAACGCCAAGATTTTCTTCAATCTTTGCGCGCATCTCGGCTGTGCAGCCCTCCGCGCCAAACAGACCCACCCGGAGCTTCAACTTCCCGGTCAGCCCCTTCTCGCGGCAGACCTCGCTGAGGTAGAGGGCATACGACGGCGTTGCCACCAGCACGGTCACGCCCATATCCTCCATCATCATAAGCTGCTTTTCAGTATTTCCCGATGACATCGGGATCACTGTGCAGCCAATCTTTTCAAGCCCCTGATGCAGCCCCAGTGCACCGGTAAACAGTCCATACCCAAAGGATATCTGAGCAATGTCCTCGTCAGTCACTCCAACTGCTGAAATAAAACGGGCAACCATATCCGACCAGTTATTCAGGTCATTTTGAGTGTACCCGACGATTGTGGGCTTACCTGTTGTCCCTGACGAGCCATGTATACGCTTTATTTCCTTCATCGGGCGCGCAAACAGCCCATATGGATAGTTGTTTCTAAAATCATCCTTTGTCAGAAAGGGCAGCGACTTCAAATCGTCGAGGCTCCTTATGTCCGACGGGTTTATTCCTAGAGAGTTGAAACGCTCGTGATAAAGAGGTACGTTCTGATAGACGGTCTGCACCGTCCTTATAAATCGTTCCTGCTGGAGCGCACGCAGCGCCTCTCTGTCCATCGTTTCAATATCTTTCTGGAAAAACATCCCTTTACCACCCTTTCTTTTCTTTTAACTTTTATATAAACGGGAGCTTTCCGAATTTACCTCATTCTGGTAAATTCGGAAAGCCTCATATCCCCGCCTGTACCTTTTCCTTTGAGCCTTCCCCGGCGGGTCGAATGGTAATCCCCGCTGCGGCGGCGGCTCTTTTTTTCTTTTGTAGCTGCTTTGCCGCTGTTGCCAGCATCAGCTTCAGCCTGTTTTCCTGGTTTACCGAGGTCGTTCCCGGATCGTAATCTATCGCAACGATGTTTGCATTTGTGTGATCCTCGCGTATCGCACGTATCATACCTTTACCCACAATATGGTTTGGAAGGCATCCAAAGGGCTGCGTACACACAATATTTTCTACCCCGGAGTGTATCAGCTCCAGCATTTCCCCGGTCAGCAGCCATCCCTCGCCCATCTTGTTTCCGTAGCCAAGATATTTGCCGACCATTCCCTTTATCTCGTTATATCCCGATGGGACAGGAAGCCCATTCCCTTCTTCCTTCAGAGTCTCTATCATCAGCTCCTGATAGCTCATCAGATATTTTTTCAGCATCCCTGCCAAAACTTTTTTCGGGTACTGACCGCCGTATATTTTCGCATCCTCCACGCGGTTGTCTACCTTGAAAATGAGAAAGTCCATAAGTCCCGGGACAATAACCTCAGCATTTTCCTTTTCAAGAAACGCATTCAGATTGTTATTTCCGAGAGGAGCAAACTTTACATATATCTCGCCTACCACTCCCACTCGCACCTTCGTCTCGTCCGTAACTTCTATCTTCGCAAAGTCGCGCACAATCTGCACCATATTTTCGCGTATTTTGCTCTTTTTAAGGTTATTTTTATCCTCAAATTCTTTGCTTATCCGCTCTATCCACTGCCCCAGCAGAGCGTCTGTCTCGCCTTTCCGCAGCTCATACGCCCTCTGGCGGTTTGACAGCCACATCAACAGGTCCCCATAGACA
>CALXAZ010000034.1 GCA_944386395.1 uncultured Clostridia bacterium | reverse complement strand
AGACTTTCCAGGCCAAGCCTGTTTTGAGCGGCTGATGGATGCCTTTTTATGCAGATGGGAAATAGCATTGGGGTGAGCCATTCAAGGCATTCTGCCGCGTCACCTGGGGACAGGGCAAGCCTTTCGTCCAGCGCATCGATGCGCGAGGTTATCCTGCGCGGAGGATGATCAAGCGTGCGTTCAGCTGCAAGGCGGGCATCCCCCGCGGTCGGGGCGGATGACAGGGCAAAGGAGATCTGCTTTTCGCCGGTTGGCTCTATCTTGACTGGGATGCGAAACAGGAGGCATGGGTCGATGACTGCGCCGGAGGAGGGCTTGGACGGCATTGAAAGGGCGCGGCTAAGCCAGGCAAAGCCCCCGCGTCCAATAGCTCTCTCACGGGAGGTCGAGACAGTTCCCTCCTCAGAGCAGAGAAAAGCGAGAAAATGCTCCTCGCCTCCCGAGCGGCTCCGGCGGCGGAAGGATGCGCCATTTGGAAGGACGGAACTTTCGATAAACAGCTTTGAAAAAGCGGGATGAGCAAAGTAATCTTCCGGCTTTGACAGGACAGGTTCAAAGTAGCAGATAAGCTCGCCGCTAAAGCCGTCGGCAGACGATATTGATATCTCGCGCAGCTCCGCCTTGTCCCTGTCGGAGACGCTGATGGTTATCTCGCTTTCAAATTCGCCGGCGGAAGCCCTCAGGCGGGCGCGGTGTCCGTCAAAGGCAGAGCTGTATATTATCTCGCTGTCAAAGTGAGGTGCGGGTGCCAGCGGATAGAGTTTGCCGGATGGTGAACGGAGAAAGAAGTATATACCGTTTACTCCACTGACAGGGTCACCATCGAAGCGGGTAAGCATAAGCCCATCGGCAGACGAGAGCGTCAGCCCGCTGTCGGATATGGCAAGGCTGTAAAATCCGTTGCCGAGCATGGTACAGCGCGGAAGAAGGCAATCGCACCCGATATTTTCCACAGAGTATACCGCGCTGCCCGCCCGTCTTGGTTTTTCGGGAAGCTCGGGATGGAGGTTGCCGACGGTTATGCCGTCTATTGGCAGCTTTTCCTGCAAAAGCTGGGCGTGGGCCGACATCTCCGGGTCGGACATAAAGCGGTGCTGCATCACCCCGCCGCAGAGAGCATTGCAACAGGAGATAAGGCTCATTCCCAGGTGGTGGACCATGAACGAGCGCACAGTCTCGAACCTTCCGGGTCCTATTCTGCGGGAGGGGGTAAAGTCGGCTGCCTCGTATAGCCCGCATGCGCCTTCAAGCCCAAGCTTTTTCAGCAGCCGGAGGTTTTTCAATGCGGCGCGCCTGTCGGTTTCTAGCGCGAGAAAGGAAGAATATGGCGATATTACAAGCTCGCGGTTCAGCCCTCGCATAAATCCCAGCTTTTGCACCCCGTGGGCCTTGTAGCAGTAGTTCATCTGGGGGTCAAAGGCAAAAAAGCCGCTCTCCGAAACACCCCAGGGGGTGTGGTTGGCTGCCCCATGGACCCGCTGGCAGTGCACGCAGAAGCGGAGACTCTCGTATATGAGGGAACCTCTGTATGAGGGCATGAACAGATTTGGCATAAAGTATTCAAACATTGTGCCCGACCAGCTTGCAAGCCCTTTGTAGCCATCGCTTGCGACAAGCGCGCGGCCAAGGCGGCGCCAGTGCTCTTCGTCGACCTCTCCGCGTGCGATGGCAATAAAGCTTGCCGTGCGCGCCTCAGAAGCCAGAAGGTCATAGCACCCGTCGGTTGGGGCGTCTCTGTCAATATCAAAACCGATGCGAAAGAGCTTTCTATCGCTGTCATAGAGGGGCTTGAAGTCCATATTGTCGAAGAGAAGCCTTGCACGCGCCGCCTGACGTTTTGCATCGGGGGATTCGAGAGAGGAAAGCCCCTGTGCGAGGGTAATAAGGCAAGCGGCTAAATTGCCACTATCTACTGTAGAGACATATACCGGCCAGAGAGGCTTGAGATTAGAAGTGTCGTACCAGTTGAGAAGATGCCCGTGCCACTTCTGCATTTTTTCGACGCTGTCGAGTATACGCTCTATCTTGTTTATGGCACGCGCCTGCGGACACAGCTCGAGATCTGCTGCCGCAAGACAGCTCAGCAGCGCCAGCCCTATGTTTGTCGGGGAAGTGCGTCTTGCTACTCCGGAGGCGGGCTGCACCTGAAAGTTGTCTGGAGGGAGATAATTATTTGTCTCATCCATAAAGCTCTCAAAGTATTGCCAGATGAGCGCAGCCTGACGGCGGAGGAATGCGGTGTCGCTTTCGCCGAGGGGGCGCACGGAGGATTGATTGCTCATTGCGGAGGCCACTAAAGGGGACAGTATCCACAAAAGTCCGAGCAGCCTGAGGGCGGGAAGCTCTGGAAGGGAGATAAAGACGGCTCCAGATACCGGGGCAAAGCACATCCTTGCATAGCATCCGGATATACTGCCCGGGAGGGCATCGCTCTCGGCCGCCGTCACCCAGCTGAGCAGATGCTTTTTTGAGACGGTCATCCGCCACAAAGCAACAGAGACCGCGTTTATGCAGTTCCACGCCTGAAATGGCATAAAGCAGATAAAAAAGACCGTCTGTATTGCCGCCCCCCTAAAGCCATGCAGCACAGCAGAGTGTGTGCGCTGCCCCAGTTCTCTGCCTCTGCTTCTGAGGATGCCCTCTCCCGCAAAAAGCACTGGGGAGAGCACAGAGACCAGGGACAATACGGCAAGAGGTGTGTCGGACAGGATGACACCCGCAAAAAAAGCGGAGAACTGGAACACCGGCACAAGACTGCGAAGGAGGTTGTCTAGCAGCTTCCAACGGGAGAGGAGGGAGAGGTCGCGGCAGAAGAGAAAGCTTCCTGCCTGCCAGTCGCCACGTACCCAGCGGTGATTTCTGTCAAACCACGATCGTGCCTTATATGGGAAACCATCGGTAAACTCGAGATTACTTATCAGCCCGGAGCGGAGAAAGCAGCCCTCGAGAAGATCGTGCGACAAAATCCGCTCTTCAGGAAAGCGGTCTGTCAGGCAGAGGTCAAATACCTCAACGTCGAATATGCCCTTACCGGAAAAGCTGCCCTGACCAAACAGGTCCTGGTACAGGTCGGAGGATGAGGAGCTGTACGGGTCTATACCACCCAGACCCGCAAACACCCGGCTGAAAAGCGAGCGGGAGGCAGAGGGGAGATCGGTGGCAATTCTGGGCTGAAGGAGCGCGTGTCCTGAGACAACGGTGCGCGAGTGCATGTCAACCACAGGACGGTTGAGGGGATGGAGCATGGCGCCGGTCAGGCGGGCAAGGGTTCCCACTCCTGGACGGGTATCAGCGTCTAGAGTTATGACATATTTTGTATTTGTCAGCGCTTCCGGCGCGCCGCAAGCTACGGAAAGCGGGGAGCGCCTGCCGCGCAGGAGGACAGTCAGCTCGCACAGGGCGCCGCGCTTACGTTCGTGGGCAATGTATCGTCCCTCTGTTTTGCTGAGCACTCTGGGACGGGAAAAGAGAAAGAAGATGTTCCCATATTTTCTGTTAAGCATAGATATCGCGTCTGAGGCATAAGACATTATCTCGCTATCCCCTTTAGCTTTGGGACGGTCGGAGTCGCGCAGGTCGGCAAGCAGACCGAATAGGAGATTTTTCCCAGCACGCCTGTTTGAAAGATAATATTCTTCGAGCTTTTTTGCGTAGTCCCTGCCGTCATCTGGTTTTGTAAGGAGGGCGGAGATGACGCAGAGGGTCCTGCCCTCATCCGGGATACCGTCCTTGAGCTCAAGGCGGGGGATGTGGTCAGGGGGGAGGAGATGGAGGAACAGCGCGTCTGAGAGCTTTTTTGCAAGCTCGCCCGCAGGAAGCAGGAGGAGCAGAGAGAAAAGCCCTGTAAAGTATGCGCATATTCCGAAGAGCAGAAGGGTGAGCACACCGATCAGGCAGAAGTATAGCTTTCCTGCGCGATTTTCCTTGCGTGCGCCACCGAGAGGGTGCTCGAGTATATAGTACCCGACGTGACGGCGGTTTTGTTCAGTTGAGTTTTGGGCAAGGGTAACGGCGCGAGAGGCAGCCTCCGTTTCGGATATACCTCGCTCCTTTGCCAGGCGGCTGAGAGTGCGGCGGTAGAAGGTGCGGCTCTCCTCGGACATGCGGGAATAGTGCCCCGATGGGTCGCGGGAAAGTATGTTTTCCAGAGCGCTCTGGCGGTGGAGGAGGGGACGCAGGTCGGCGGTGGAGAGCATATGCAGCGAGCGGAATATTCTGCCAAGACCGCCGTCGCCAATATCGGGAAGCGACCCGTCGGAAGGTATGGAGCGGGCAAATTCTGCCACTTTTGCCACAAGAGCTCCCTTTAAAGCCGCAGGGAAGAGCCAGAGCCCCGCCTCATCCAGAGGACTTTCCTTCTGAGCGGCTGAGGGAAAGCTTTCAAGCGAATCCTCGCATACCTCATCCGAGCCGAGCGCAAGCTCCTCTGCCAGCTGCCACACAACGGCCTCCCCGCCACGAGAAGGGAGCCTCTCCGCGTGCCTGAACGCGGCGGCAGCCGATCGCCCCTCGCGCTCGGCAAGGTAGCTGTTGTCTCGCAGCCACTCGAGTGCCTTGCTTCCGGAGGATGAGGATATCCCAGCCGAGACAGAATTTATCAGCCTGATGTCACGGAGTATCCTGCGGGAATATTTTTTTGGATAGACATATCTGCCGGCAGTATCCGGGGTGCTTCGATTGCCGTCCATTTTATACCAGCTTTCTTCTCCAATGCTGCGGAAAAGTAGCTTGTGAAAAGCTCGTCAGGTCCTCAGCTTGAAGATAAAATTTTATTGTGATGCGCTTTTATTTAATATTTTTGACCTTTGGAGAGCCGTCTTATACATGTTGTGAGTATATTGCATAAGTAAAATAAATGTTATTGAATATTTAAATAAAAATTTTATTTTCACAATTTGAAAAACGATTGCGAAAAATATTTCTGTAATTTATCCTTAATATAATCTTGCAAGATAGTAACAGTTAAGAAAGGGATAAAGCAAATGAGGAAAAAAGTATTGTCTCTTCTGCTTGTCGCGGTGCTGATATTTGCGCTTGCGGCATGCGGGGGAGAGGAGACAACAACCGCAGCGACTACCGACATATCAGAGGGGACGTCCGGCACGACGGCAGCGACAGAGGGTCCTGCCGCTGAAATGGATGAAAATGGGGAATATCCGATACAGCTGCCGCTAAGTAACGAACCGGTAACGGTTACAGCGTTCGGACGGGCAATTACCCCAGGTACTGGAATGGTTACAAATAACGATTCAACCGCTCGGCAGGAGCTGGAAAAGAGAACAAACCTGCATATCGAGTGGACGCATCCTGTATCCGGTCAGGAGCAGACACAGTTCAACCTGATGATAGCGTCGCAGGAATATCAGGACTTTATTATCAATACCCCGACATACTGGATAGGCGGCTACGACAAATATATAGACCAGGACATAATCCGCGACCTCACGCCTTATGTGGGTTATATGCAGAACTATATGAAGGTCAGGGCTGTCGACGAGGACTGCATACTTGCAACAATGACGGGCAAGGGACGCATAGCGTTCTGGCGCGACATAAATATGACTCCTCAGGGGACTTTCCAAGGAACTATTGTCCGTAAAGATTGGGCAGATGAGCTGAATATAGACCTGGATTCGATAAAAACATATGACGACTACTATGATACCTTAATCGCATTCCGGGATGCGGGACTTGCTGAAGACTATCTGGGATACATAAATTGCGGAACGAAAAACGGAATGATGGGCGACCTTATGCTCGGATACAACATGACGACAAGGAACGACATGTTCTATCAGATAGATGGCACCATGCATTATGCCCTTTACGACGGGCAGAACCTCTATGATTATCTGACAATGATGAGAAAATGGTATGACGAGGGGATACTCGACAGGGATTTCTTCACACGCACATCGAGCGATAAGGATAGCCTCTACCTGAATAACCGTACAGGCATGTGCAATACCACATTTATCGACATTGATAGGTATGATATCCAGACAAAGGACGCTGAAAATCCGGATTGGACCCCGGTAGCGCTGCCTGTCAAGAACGAAGGCGATAAACGTGTGCTTGTTGCGGCAGCGGGTCTTGAGTGGGTCACAAATTCTGACGTAACAATATCAACAGCCGCAACCGAGGAAGAAGTAAAGCTTATCTGCCTGTATCAGGACTATCTGTTTACCGAGGAAGGGGCGCTGCTGAGAAACTATGGCACAGAGGGTCTTTCCTTCTACTTTGACGATGAGGGGAAACCGCGCTTCAACGAGTTTATGACAAATAACGAGGACGGGTATTCACTCAGCCAGATGATGCGCCTGCACACAATACCGCACGGTACAGTTGCTGCATGGTACGATTGGACACGTGAGCTTGCACCTAACCTTTCGGATAAGGTAAAGGTAGAGACCTTTGAGACGTGGGACTATAACCTTGAGTATCAGTCGCAGCCCGTACCGACGCTTGCGGAGGAGCACTATACCGAGTTCAGCCAGAAGATATCCGACATAAAGACATACGGAGAAGAATGGATAGTCAAGGCTATAACCGGGCAGATACCTCTCAATGAGCAGACATACGAGGAGTATTGCGAGCAGCTGAGGAGTATGGGTATTGAGGATTGCATCAAGTGGCAGCAGGAAGCGCTTGAAGCATATTATGAGAGAGACATTACAACCGGATATACCGAGGAACAGCTTGAGCTGTATGGTCTTACAGGAGAGACAGCAGAAGATTAAAAGAAAACAGGATAAAAAAGAGATGACCTCCCATAAAGGGAGGTCATTTTTATGGTATCGCGGGACGCATGGACAAGATGTAAAAGAAAGTCTGTAAACGTTTCGACAAAGTATTGCAATTTCGGCTGTTGTCTGTTAGCATGTACTACGGCAAAATAACTGAGGAAAGAGATGGTCTTGTGGAGAGGCTGAGAAAGATTGTAAAAAGAGAACCGGTGCTCTGCATTTCGGCATTATGCGCGCTGATATCCATGATTGTAGTGCCTCCCGGACCGGCATATGCGGGATACATAGATGTGCGGGTGATATGCCTGCTGTTCTGCCTGATGGCGGTGGTGCTTGGGCTACAGGAGTGCGGAGTGTTTAAGGTGCTGGCAGGGAGGCTGCTTTCGGTGTGCCGGAATATGAAAGCGCTGAGCATGGCGCTTGTAATGCTGCCGTTTTTCTGCTCGATGCTTGTGACAAACGATGTGGCATTGATAACATTTGTGCCGTTTGCGCTGCTGATACTTGGCATTGCGGAACGGAGGGAGCTTGCGATACGTGTGGTGGTGCTGCAGACGATAGCGGCGAACCTGGGAAGCATGGCAACGCCGGTTGGCAATCCGCAAAACCTGTTCCTTTATGCAAACTACGAGCTGAGTCCGGGTGAATTTTTTGCAGTAGTGATTCCTGTTTCGGTGATAAGCCTTGTGGGGCTTGTGGCAGCGGTGCTTTTTAACCGCAGCGGGACTGTAGTGATTTCGCTGAAAAGCAGGGAAGAATTAAAAAACCGCCGTGCGCTTGCGGTTTATGTAGGGTTGTTTGTGCTGTGCCTGTTTTCGGTATTCAGGGTAATCCCTTACTGGGCAACTACAATAGCGGTGGTTTCAGGATTTTGTATTGTCTCTCCCAGGCTACTGAAGAGGGTTGACTATTGCCTGCTGATGACATTTGTGTGTTTTTTTGTGTTTGCGGGGAACCTTGCGCAGATACCTGGCGTCAGCGACTGGCTGAGAAGCACGCTTTCGGAAGGGGCAATGCTGCCATCAGTTATATCAAGCCAGGTGATAAGCAATGTGCCGGCGGCGGTGCTGCTTGCAGGATTTACGGATAACTGGAAGGGACTTTTGCTAGGAACAAACATAGGGGGTCTTGGCACGCCGGTGGCATCGCTTGCAAGCCTCATTTCGCTGAAGCTGTACCTGAGGGAGCCTGACAGCAGACCGGGAAAGTATCTTGCTGTTTTTATGGCGGCAAATGTAATCGGGCTTGTGATGCTGTCGGTTTTCGCATGGCTGTTTTTCAGATAAATAAAGAGTACCGCGCCTTGCGCGGTACTCTTTATTTTAATCATTTATGGTGTCTGATATTGTCAGCTCTACGGGGCAATGGTCACTGCCGTATACGTCGGAGAGTATCCCGGCGCCCTCGAGGCTGCCGACAAGACTGTTTGACACGATGAAATAGTCTATCCGCCATCCGGCGTTATTTTTGCGGGCGTTAAAGCGGTAGCTCCACCAGCTGTACGCGCCGGTAGCGTCTGGATAAAAGTGCCTGAAGCTGTCGGTAAATCCGGAATCCAGCAGCTCGGTCATTTTGCCGCGCTCCTGGTCTGAGAAGCCGGCATTTCCGCGGTTTGAGGCGGGGTTTTTGAGGTCTATCTCGCGGTGGGCAACGTTGAGGTCGCCGCAGAGGATAACCGGCTTTTTTTCATTGAGCCGGCAGAGATATTCTCTGAGGTCATCTTCCCATGTCATGCGATAGTCTATCCTTTTCAGCCCTTCCTGAGCGTTTGGAGTGTAGCAGCACACAAGAAAAAAGCGGTCATATTCTGCTGTGATTACCCTTCCCTCGTGCCTGTGAATGTCGTCTCCGAAGTCATAGCTTATGGAGACAGGTTCTGTCCGGGAAAAGATTGCGGTTCCAGAGTACCCTTTTTTGTCTGCGTAATTCCAAAACTGGTGGTAGCCGCCGAGCTCCAGCTCCAGCTGACCCGCCTGGAGCTTTGTTTCCTGAAGGCAGTATATGTCCGCATCTGAAATTTCCAAAAATTCATAAAAGCCCTTTTTCAGGCACGCACGCAAACCATTTACGTTCCAAGAGATAATTTTCATATACAAGTCCTCCGATCGTGCAAAAGCCACATGCTTTTGGGTAGGTAAAGTGATATTAACACATAAAAAGCGGCGGTGCAAGCTGCGTTTTTTGGGAGAGCGGAAAAAGTTGTTGACAAAGGGGATAAGATGTTGTAAAATAACAAAAGTGTAAAGGCTGTATGCCTTACAGATAGATGCTCTGAGAGGAGGGCTCCCATGAAGGAAAAACCTATCGAGCTTGTGATGCTCTTCGATTTTTACGGAGCCATGCTCACAGACAAGCAGAGGGAATTTTTCGACCTCTATTATAACGAGGACCTGTCCCTTTCCGAGATAGCGGAAAACGAGGGGATAACGCGCCAGGGTGTGCGCGATGCAATACTGCGCGCGGAGAATGTGCTTAACGGGCTTGAGGAGAAGCTTGGGCTGTATAAGAAATATGGCGCGATAGGCAAGGGGCTAGAGGATATATCGAGAGCCGCGCAGGACATACGCAGGATAAATGCGGAAAACTATTTTTCGCGTGAGATAGACGACAAG
The DNA here is from genome assembly GCA_944386395.1 of uncultured Clostridia bacterium. Lineage (GTDB taxonomy): Bacteria > Bacillota > Clostridia > Oscillospirales > JAAYOS01 > CALXAZ01. The sequence continues at coordinate 3,031 of CALXAZ010000034.1, read as the reverse complement.
GTGCGCGAGATAATAGAGAGGATAAAAGACATAACCGAATAGCGGGGACCCGGGGCTGCCGGGAGGAAACGGAGAACAAATGGCATTTGAAGGACTCAGCGAGAAGCTGTCCGCCGCGTTTAAAAAGCTTCGCGGCAAGGGCACGTTGAATGAAAACGACATAAAGGAAGCCATGCGCGAGATTCGTCTGACGCTGTTAGAGGCGGACGTGAGCTACAAGGTGGTAAAGGACTTTGTGGCAAAGGTGAGCGAGCGCGCGGTTGGGGCAGAGGTAATGGAGAGCCTCACGCCTGCCCAGATGGTTATAAAGATAGTAAATGAAGAGCTCACTGCCCTTATGGGAGGGACTGTAGCAAAGCTGAACTTTGCGTCAAAGCCGCCGACGGTGATAATGCTTGTGGGGCTTCAGGGAGCGGGCAAGACGACAAACGGGGCAAAGCTTGCAGCCTACGTAAAAAAGCACAATAGCCGCCGTCCGCTGATGGTAGCGTGCGATGTGTACCGCCCGGCAGCGATAAAGCAGCTGGAGGTCGTTGGTGGTCAGGTTGGGGTGCCGGTGTTCCAGCAGGGGCAGGGCGACCCGGTAGAGATTGCGAAAAATGGGATAAAGCATGCGATGGACCATGGCAACGATGTGGTGTTTATAGATACGGCAGGGCGTCTGCATATAGACGAGGCGCTGATGGACGAGCTGAAAAACATCAAGGCGGCGGTAAACCCGACAGAGATACTGCTTGTTGTGGATGCGATGACAGGTCAGGACGCGGTCAATGCGGCGCAGGCATTTAATGATGCGCTTGATATTGACGGGGTGATGATGACAAAGCTGGATGGCGATGCGCGGGGAGGCGCTGCGCTTTCGGTAAAAGCTGTCACAGGGAAGCCGATAAAGTTTGCCGGAATGGGTGAAAAGCTCGACCAGATAGAGCCGTTTTACCCGGACAGGATGGCATCGCGTATCCTGGGGATGGGAGATGTGCTGACGCTTATCGAAAAGGCGCAGATGAATATCGACGAGAAGAAGGCTGAAGAGCTGGAGAAGAAGCTGAGGCAAAACCGCTTCACGCTTGACGACTTTCTTGACCAGATGGGACAGATAAAAAACATGGGCTCGATGCAGGACCTGCTGGGTATGATACCGGGTGTGGATGCAAAGGCGCTCAGTAATGCGACGATAGACGAAAAGGCGATGCCGAGGCTTGAGGCGATAATTTTGTCGATGACAAAGGCGGAGCGTGAAAACCCGTCGATAATAAACGGGAGCAGGAAAAAGAGGATAGCTGCCGGATGTGGGCAGAAGGTGGAGGACGTAAACAGGCTTCTCAAGCAGTTTGACATGATGCAGAAGATGGTAAGGCAGATGTCCTCGCCTGGGATGATGAAGAAGGCAAAGAGGGCCGCAAAGGGAAGGAAAAAGGGCGGGCTCTTTGGGCTGTTCAGCTAAACTGGGCAAAATTTCAATATTTGAATTTTGATATAAAAACCTTTTGGGAGGTGAAAGACAGTGGTAAAGATAAGACTGAAGAGAATGGGCGCAAAGAAGGCCCCCTTCTACCGTGTAGTGGTGGCAGACAGCCGTTCACCGCGCGATGGGCGTTTCATCGAGGAGATCGGCACATACAATCCGCTCAAGGAGCCCTCTGAGATAAACATCAATGCAGAGCTGGCTCAGAAGTGGCTCAAGAATGGCGCACAGCCGACAGATACCGTCCGCGTACTTCTAAAGAGAACCGGAATCATCCAGTAAGGAGAAACCAGAGCATGAAGGAATTGCTTAGTTATATCGCAAAGAATCTGGTGGACGAACCGGATGCCGTCTCTGTCACGGAGGTAGAGCGCGGCGGGGATTTGGTTCTTGAACTGCGCGTCGCCCAGGAGGATATGGGCAAGGTAATCGGACGCCAGGGACGTACATCCAAGGAGATACGTGCCATAATCAAGGCCGCCTCCGCGGGTATGGACCGCAAGGTACTGGTCGAAATAGTCGACTGAAAAAAGTCAAAAGAAAAAGCGCAGGAAACCCTGCGCTTTTTGTTGTTAAAAAACAGATATGAAATTGAAATAAATAGCTTCCCCGTTGTGTACAGCGGGAGATATCATTATGCGTCAGAAACAGCGAACTAAGATGTCATTTTCTCGCATACTGCAAATCGAACGGTGCTTCGATGACAAAGCTGTTTACTGTACTTATAAAGTTTTCGTCAGCAGCATATATCTCTACCACTCGTTCATAGCTTTCTGTGCGTATAACAAAGTTTTTTAATTCACTGCCAAATCTGTCAAAGAGTATGTGACCCATATCAACCCGAGATCTGCTTCCATCCCAGTAAAGATAGGTGAGCAGTCCCTCGCGAAAAGAAGGTGGCTGTAAGCGGGATTGAGGAACATCCTGTATTTTATAGAATTTATCCTCACTGTTATTGGTGCGAGAAATACAGATTTCTCCCTCTATATGCCCAAGCAGGTCGTTTATACGTTTACCTGTGATAGTGATATTTGCTGAATACACATTTCCGTCTTCTACAACTGTACCGGCAAGTTCTATTGAATACTCAGCGGTATTGAGATATATTATTAGTCCTACAAACAGCAGCCCCAGAGTCAGACAGAGACAGAGGGCAATTTTTTTGATGTTTCTAGTGAAGACTTTCATGGGTTATAATTACTTCTTGTACTTTTATCTGATATATATTCTGCGGAAGCTGTAGTTACTAATACTGAGGTTGTCATTACTATTGAAAAAATAATTGATATTGTTTTTTCATAACTAGTATTTACATGAATATAATTTATCAGGTAATTTTTTGAAATATAATGTGTTCTACACTAAATGTTCTGGCGCATTGGAATCACCTCTTTCTATTTATTACATATATATTATACAAAAATTATATAAGCAGAACAACGGCTAAAATGGAGTAAAGTAAAAAATAGCAAGATATACAAAATTGAACAGTAGTTTTTGTCGCAAATAAATATCTCCCCAGCTGTGTACAGCGGGGGAGATATTTATTTCAATTTCATATCTATT
>CALXAZ010000033.1 GCA_944386395.1 uncultured Clostridia bacterium | reverse complement strand
AAGCCGGGGGAAAACGTGGCGAAAAAATACTTGCAGAGGAGATGGGGGTACGTTCGTCCTATGTCGCAAAAAAGATAGTTGCATCGGCTGCGAGGTTAAATGAGAAATGGTGCCGAAAGGCTGTCATTATGTGTGCTGACTGCGATTATGAGATGAAGACAGGTGGTGGAGACAAATCAGAGATGCTTGAGCTGCTTATCATGAAGCTCGCTGGAGTAAAGTGATGGAAAAGATTAAAGAAGTGATAATAGTGGAAGGAAGATATGATAAGAATGCAATATCACAGGTCGTGGATACGCTGATCCTTGAGACTTCCGGATTTGGAATATTTTCTGACCGTGAAAAACTTGCGCTTATAAGAAAACTGGCTCAGGTACGGGGGATAATAGTCTTTACCGACAGCGATTCTGCGGGATTTATGATACGAAATTTTCTTAAAGGCTCAATACCTAATGAGATGATCAAGCATGCATATATTCCGGACATAAGAGGAAAAGAGCGGAGAAAAAGAGCCGCCTCAAAAGAAGGAAAACTGGGAGTAGAGGGAATGGACAGCGAGACATTGCTTTCTGCGCTCCGAAAAGCTGGAGCAACGTTTGAGAATATGAAAAAAAATGAATTGGGTAAGCTTACTTTACAAGATATGTTTTTTGAAGGATTTTCCGGAGGGAAAAACAGCTCTGGCAGAAGGAAAAAGCTTTTGAAAAAGCTGGAGCTTCCAGAAAGGCTATCTACCACTGCTCTAGTAGATATTATGAACAGCTTGTACAGTAGGGAAGAAAGTATTCACATACTTAGAGGGGTAGAATAATATAAGGCAGCGGAATTACCGCTGCCTTTTTGAGTAATTAAATGAAAGCCAGAAATTACGAATTGCCAAGAAGCTTGACAAGGACTGCCTTTTGGGCATGCAGCCTATTTTCTGCTTCATCGAAGATCTCGTTTGCGTGAGTTTCAAAAACTTTCTCGGTTATCTCCTCTTCGCGGTGAGCAGGCAGGCAGTGGAGCACCATTGCGTCAGGTTTTGCCGCTGCCATAACATCATCGTTTATTTGATAGCCTTTAAAGGCTGCCGTACGTATCGCAGCTTCGCTCTCCTGTCCCATAGATGCCCATACGTCAGTATAAAGGACATCAGCATCCTTGGCGGCATCGAGTACAGATTCTGTGCATGTAAATTTACCGTTTTCCTGTGCCCATTTCATTATGCCGGTATCGGGCTTATAGTCTGCCGGACAGGCAATGGAACATTCCATGCCCATCTTTATAGTGCCAACTATGAGGGAATTTGCCATATTGTTCCCGTCACCAACAAAGCAGAACTTTAAACCTTTGAGCATTCCCTTGTGTTCGCGGATGGTCATTAAATCTGCAAGCACCTGGCACGGGTGGGCGTAGTCTGTCAGCCCATTGATTACAGGGATGGACCCATAAGCTGCCAGATCCTCGACCTCCTGCTGTGCAAATGTACGTATCATGATCCCATCGAGATATCGGGAGAGAACTCGGGCAGTGTCCTGCACTGGTTCTCCACGTCCAATTTGTAGGTCGTTTGAGCTGAGGAAGAGCGCAGAACCGCCAAGCTGGTACATTCCGGCTTCAAATGATACCCGTGTACGGGTGGAAGATTTCTGGAATATCATTCCCAAGGTTTTTCCAGAGAGAATCTTATGCTCAATACCATTTTTCTTTTCATATTTCAGCTGGTCAGCCAGATTGAGAATATCCATTATTTCATTTGAAGAGAGGTCGGAAAGTTTTAAAAGGTGTTTCATGCGGAAATTTCCTCCTTGAGAATCTGTATTGCTTTTTTTAGCTGTTCAAATGGGATGTTAAGGGCTGGGAGTAGGCGAACCTTATCCTTTGCTGTAAGGGTTACTACTCCTTTTTTGATGCATGCGGTAACTACGTCTTTTGCGGGTTTTTCTGTCTCAATACCTATCATGAGTCCAAGACCTGAGATGCTCTTTATGCCAGGAGTACCTTCCAATTCATCAAAAATATATTTGCTCTTTTCCCGGACACCGGCAAGAAGGGGATCATCGATGCGTGTTAGCACACTTATGGCTCCGGCGGCACAGACCGGATTACCTCCAAAGGTTGAGCCATGGCTGCTGGGTCCAAGGGTGTCTTTAAGCTTTTCTCCAAGCAGGGTTGCCCCCATTGGGAGCCCCCCGGCGAGCCCCTTCGCGGTTGAAACAATATCGGGAGTAATATTGTAGTTCATGTAGCAATAGAGCTCTCCGGTACGTCCATTGCCCGTCTGAACTTCGTCTACAATCAGCAGCAGGTCTTTTTCAGTGGCAATATTTGCAAGCTGACTCACATACTCTTTGTCAAGTACATATACGCCGCCTTCTCCTTGAATTAGCTCAATCATGATCGCACAGCAGCTGTTTTCAGAGATAAGGCGCTCCATATCAGATATGTTATTTGGCTCCGCATATATAAATCCCTCTGTAAAAGGACCGAAGTCCTTGTGGAATACATCCTGTCCAGTGGCAGATAACGTGGTTATCGTGCGTCCGTGAAAGCTGTTTTTCAAAGTAATTATTGTGCTGCGTCCTTTACCGTGTTTATCGTTTGAATATTTTCTGGCAGCTTTTATGGCACATTCGTTGGCTTCAGCACCTGAATTAGAGAAAAATACCTTTTTCATGCCGGTCTTTTGGCAGAGCAGCTCAGCAAGCTTTACCTGCGGCTGTGTGTAATAGAGATTTGAAACGTGTTGAAGTTTTTCGAGCTGGGAGATAACGTCATTTTTCCAGACGTCATCTGAGATTCCAAAGGTAGTTACAGCAATACCGCCGCCAAGATCTATATATTCTTTTTCATTTTCATCGTATAACGTGGATCCGTGACCGTGCGTAAATGTGACATCAAAACGGCTGTATGTTCCGGCAATATACTTGCTGTCAAGTTCTTTTATGTTCATTATAGTCCGTCCTTTCCACTATTACTTACATCAGGTAAACATAGTACCGACGCCCTCATCAGTGAGCACTTCGATAAGTATTGAATGTGGTACGCGCCCATCTATGATAAATACCTTTTTTACGCCGCGGCGTATTGCTTCTATACAGCATTCCACCTTAGGTATCATTCCTCCAGAGATAATGCCCTCTCTCATCAGCTGAGGAGCTTCGCTTACCTGTATAGTCGATATGAGAGTCGAATCATCGTCTTTGTTTCGCAGAATGCCGCGAATATCTGTCATCGATATTAAGCTTTCAGCTTTTAACGTACCTGCAATGCGGGCTGCTGCGGTGTCTGCATTGATGTTATATACGTTCCCGTCTTTGTCTGTACCCACTGTGGAGATAACCGGTATGTATCCCATGCTTAGTAGATCGAGTATCGGTTCGGGGTTTACATTTGTTATTTCCCCAACGTATCCAAGACGCTCGTCAAGGATCTTTGCCTCGATAAGGTGGTCGTCCATACCGGAAAGACCGATAGCCTTGCCTCCTATGTTGCCTATAAGACCGACCAAGCTCTTATTTATCTTGCCTGAAAGAACCATTTGGACTATCTCTGCAGTTTCAGTATCGGTGACTCTTAGCCCATTCACAAATTCACTCTTCTTGTTTACTCTTTTCAGCATGTCAGATATTTCCGGTCCGCCTCCATGGACAAGTACAACCTTAATCCCAATGAGGCTGAGTAGGACAATGTCTCCCATAACTGCTTTTTTGAGATTCTCATTTATCATAGCGTTACCGCCGTATTTCACGACAATGATCCTGTCAGTATACTGTTGTATATATGGGAGAGCCTGTATGAGAACCTCTGCCTTTTGAGCGGTGGTCAATTCAAGTGACATTTTATATCCTCCTTTAAGTACGGTAATCGCCATTTATTTTAACATAATCATATGTAAGGTCACAGCCCCATGCCGTTGCAGATGCGTTGCCATCTCCAAGGGAGATATCTATAACTATCTCGTCCTCAGACAGTATATTTTTTGCAACTTCTTCACTAAAGTCAATTCCAGAACCGTTCCGGCAAACCTCAATTTTGCCGGCGGACGATGTGAAGCTTACGCCAACCTTGTTTACGTCGACATCTGCACCGCTATAGCCTATTGCGCAGAGAACGCGACCCCAGTTTGCATCCGCCCCAAACATTGCCGCTTTAAATAAGCTGGAGCATATGACAGACTTTGCCACTATTTTTGCATTTTCTATGTCTTTTCCGCCTGTGACATTGCATTCCAGGAGCTTAGTAGCTCCCTCGCCGTCCTTTGCAATGGCGCGGCACAGATAAGTTGTGATATGATTTAATGCCGTTCTGAAAGTATCAAAGGCCGCTCCAGG
>CALXAZ010000032.1 GCA_944386395.1 uncultured Clostridia bacterium | reverse complement strand
TTTCGAGTCGAGCTCGTTATGACCGCTTCGATACGTCTCCATTTAATAATTATTTAGTTTTTGGGGCAAATAACATGATTTCGAGTGCTGCACCTTCGACCACTCGGACAACTCTCCATATGTCAATCCGAAAATCGTTCCCAAAACTTTTGGAAAGAACTGACGGAAAGAACTGCAAAATATTCGGTTTTTTTTCGAACTGCGGGAGCCCGCAGAAATACTGGATTTTAGGTGGACAAAACTGACACTTTTCCGAAAATTTTCGAGTCAGTCCCGTTATGACCACTTCTATACGTCTCAATATATTAATTATTTAGTTTTTGCAAAAGCATAATACTGAATATAACTGTGTTCCAATACATGCCAGATATCTTCGGGGTGTGGAGAAACAGATAAAATATAAACAACGGTATTATTATATCAGGTTTCAGGTTCAAGTCAAGCTTTTTATAAAAGAAAGGTAATTTTTTGATGGAAAGGGAAAATAAATGAGTAAAGGCAGAAAAGTTGTATTTGACAAATATATAAAAAGAGTATAAAATAAAACTGTTTCACTAACTTTTTGGGAAGGATGGATTTGTTTTGTCTAGTATCAAGCCGAAAGGAGCGCCAAATATACAAGGGGAGCCCACAGGGGAGCCGCCGCAAAAGAAAGTAGGCTTTATCAGGCAGATAAAAAATGGATTAACAAGCCCTATGCCGGATGATCTCTCTAAAAAGGAGATATCCGCCCGAGTTGTTGCAATAGCGTGGCCAGCTATGCTTGAATCATTCCTGCTGCATCTTGCAAGTATGGTAAATACGATGATGGTAGGAAATATTGGTAACTGGGCAATAGCATCTATAGGGTATTGTACACAGCCGAGATTTTTGCTCCTTGCAGTGTTTCAGGCGTTTAATACTGGAAGTACTGCACTAATAGCCCGTGCAAAAGGCTCGAAAAATCCGGAAGAAGCAAATACAATTATGCACCAGAGTGTGCTGCTGTCGCTTGGGGTGTCGATCTTGTTTGCACTTTTTGGGTACATATTTGCAACCCCGATGGTGAAATTTATGGGAGCTGAAACCGAGCAGACTATTGTCGGAGCTACCCAGTACATGCAGCTTCTGATGCTATCCTTTCCGGCAAACGCTCTTTCCCTGGCAATAACTGCGGTGCTGCGCGGGATAGGAAAAACCAGAGTATCGATGGTTTATAATGTTACATCAAATGTTATAAATGTTGTTGTAGGTTTCCTGTTTATCCCCGGACGATTTGGTCTGCCGAAGCTTGAAGTGCTGGGAGCGGCACTTGGTATGGCGCTAGGACAGGTAGTGGCAATGTTTATTGCATTGTTTGTAATAATACGTGGTACAGATATGCTTAAGCTTAGGTTAAGGCTGCTTTTTAAGATAAATCCAGATGTTTTGCGTAGAGTTATAAAAATAGGCACACCGTCAATGCTGGAGCAGTTCTTCATGCGTGTGGGACAGATCATGTTCTCAAAGGTTGTGGCATCCCTTGGCACAGATGCGTTTGCAACGCACCAGATTGCCAATAATATATTGTCAATGACAATGATGAACGGGCAGTCATTTGGTATATCCGCGACATCTCTGCTAGGGCAGTCTCTCGGGTATAAGCGTCCTGACCATGGGAAGGCTTGCGTTCAGCTGTGCCGGAGATATGCAATGATAATTTCCCTCACTATGGCTGCCGGGATGTTTTTCTTTGGGAAGTTCCTTACGGGCATGTATACAGATGACCCGAATGTAATAATTGAAGGGGCAATGCTTTTGAAAATCGTGGCAGTGATACAGCCTCTTCAGTCGTCGCAGCAGGTATTGTCTGGAGCTCTGAGGGGTGCTGGTGATACAAAGGCAGTTGCAATGTGTACTTTCCTAGGGATAGTTCTTGTGCGTCCGCTGATAGCGATGACGTTAGTGTATGGGGTAAAAATAGGACTTGTTGGGGTATGGCTAGCGCTTGTATGTGATCAGACGATGCGCTCATGTTATACTATGTGGCGATTTGCCTCTGATCGTTGGAAATATCTCAAAGTTTAATTTTGCGGATTATCCGGACTAAACTACAAAATAAAATTAAAAACGCCGTGCTTTGCACGGCGTTTTTGTAATCTGCGCTTTATTCGCCCAGAATATTGTATAAAAAGGAGATGGCTTCATCCATCGAGATGCCGTTGTGTCCTCCTGTGGGGTTAAAATGTAGGATAACCTCAATGTCATTATATTCTTTTATCGACGTCATCGTTTCTGCCGCCTTCAAAAATGGTACAAGCTGAGTGGTATTATCTGCGGTTGAGCACAGATTGACGTGCATATATATCTTAGGAACATAATGATGTTTTTCAAAAGCGTCTATAACGCTGAAGCGCTCCCTATACATAAGAGCATCACTAATGCTGTCAAAAGAGAAAGTTATGACTGAATCAAGGGCATCTTTAAATATCCAGTTCCGCACATCGAGCTGGGCGTTGTCAGCAACTACTTTTGCTCCCTTTAAGTAGATGCCCATAATTATCGACAGGTAACCTCCTGCAGATGTGCCGTAAATTGCAGTATCTTCAAGTTGGATGTCCATTCTATCTATAATTTTTTTCAGTATGAGGCTGCTGTTTTCCAGGTAGTAGTTTTCATTTTTGCCGATGCCCCATCCGATTTGCAGAAAACTGTTCAGATATAGGGTGGGATCCATGCAGAATATCGAAGATGTCTTTAATATATTTGCCCAGCTATGTCTTTGAAAGACGGGTACAGAAGCTGCTCTTTCTGATACAGCTCCGTTGTTAAATACGACAAGCTTGTTGTTGTTGCTTCTGCGGTTGATAAGATATTCATAAGGGACGCCATCCTTTACTACCCGCAAGATATAGAGATGATCCTTCTGGACCTGATATCCGTCAAGCTCATGCTCATGAATGGTGATCTCAGGATAGGGGAGCTTTTTAAGTTTGAGCTTGAGAGAAGAGCTTTGGATGGTTTGCTCAATCAGTTCTACAGTTTTTTCACTTCTGTTTTGATGTCGTATTCGTTTCCTATGTCAAATTGATCCCTGTAACCACCATATTTATTCAGATACCGTATTAAAACAGAGGCGAGCTCCTGCTCGTTATAATTTATCAGATCCCCACAGTGGTATCTTTCTATCAATTCCTTTGCCACCCCCACGTCTGTTGAAATAATAGGAGTATTTAGCATAACGCTCTCTACCAGAACGAGACTGAAGCCTTCGCTGAGCGAGGTCAATACGGTAGCAGTGCTGTTTTTTATATAAGGATATGGATTTTCGATAAATCCGGGGATCTTTACATTTTGTCCAAGTCCGTTGTCTGTGATATATTTCTCGAGCTTTGTCCTGTCCTCTCCCTCGCCTAAAATATAGATGACAAAATCATTACGTTGTTTTTTTACTTCTTTGGCTGCTTTTAGCAGTAATATCTGATTTTTATTGTAGTCCAGCCGTCCAAGGGTAGTAAAAATCACTTTGTCAGGAAGGTCCAGCTTTTCCTGGCTGAGTAGCCTGATTTTTTCGCCATCGACTGAATTTGAAATTTTCACAACATTTTCTGTAATTCCAAAGAGCTCTGAAAGAGTTTGCTGAACAACATCTGAGATAACGGCGATAGAATCAAAGCATTTTAAAACATTTGCCTGCATCTCATATTCTTGCTTTACTTGCTTATACTGGCTTGTATCTTCGTCAAATTGTCTATAGTCCAGTTCCCTCATGTCACCTCTTATCCAGAGGATTTTTGCTCCGCCCTTTATATATGAAGCAAAGTAGGATGGTGCATTGTGGTTACAGGCAACGATACAGTCATAGTTTTCGTGTATAAGCTTGTTAAAGCGAAGAGGGCTGGCAAGCAGAGTATAGTAGTTGTCCAAAGCTCGCTGTTCGTCAAAGTTCTCCGCCGTATAATCTATCAGGGGCTCCAGAATTCGGACATTGTTATTAAAAATAGAGTTGTTTGAATTTTTAAATAGTGGCAGGACACTTATGTCATATTTTGTCTTGTCAAGACGATTTAAAACGTCAGCAAGAGATTTTTCTGTGCCATAGCCATAAGACACGCTCCATGTTATAAATAATAGCTTCTTCACATTATCACCCCACATAAATAATATGAAGGGAAGAATATACCTGTGCAGGGAGAGGAGCAGACACGGTTGCTCTAAAATATACATATGATAAGAATAAGCAGGAAGGGAGGGCTAACTTTTGAATTTTGCAAAGAAAATATTGATAAGCATCTGTAAAACAGTTTTCAGAATACCTTTGGTTGATCGGTTTTTGATAATATTTATGATAATAATATTTGTATATATGGCGTATCATCTTTTGAGCGGCAGGATGGTATCCGAAGAGGTCAGCACAGTTAATGTCATTATAAGGACGTCGGCAGCAGGGATTTTTGGATATTTTATAAGCAGCAACTTTGGAAAAGAAAACGATGTATCAATAACGCAAAACATAGATAGCCGCGGGGTGATACTACCCTCGGGGAACACAGATGGGGAAGGAGGGCTCAGAGCTCAAAACCAAATTGGCTTTTTGCTTCCGGCGGAAGGGAATCAGAGGGAACGAACGGGAGAGAACTTTGGTGAAAATACGCATGAAAAAGGGCGCAGTAGAGCACAGATCTACCTTGTGTCGATTATAGGGCTGCTTTCGCTTATCACCCTTATTTTTACAAGGGATATACAGAGTACGGCGCCTGAGATGACAGCGATAACGTCTCAGCTCCGCGACTTTATATCTGCGTGTATAGGATTTCTAATCAGTAGTGGAAAGGCGGTATCAGACTGAGCGGAAATGCTGCTGCAAAACATAAGATGGGCGGGTAATCCGAAGTTGTTCGGGTTACCCGCCTTTTTATAGCTTATCTTTTATAGCTTATAAATAAATGGTTATTTTTTATAGGATAACAGTAGATGAGTCACAACATCTGTAGTCAAAATCGATATTGTGAGCAATAAAGCGAGCCTTAAAATTTCTTGTATTGCATAGTGATTTTGGCTTGCCCGATACATCTATATCCTCCGGAAGGACAAATGTTATACACTTGACAAGTACATTTCGGCAGACAGGGCAGTTGTGTGCTGGGATAGTGATGGTTTTCATCCCTCTTGAATACTCTGTACCATCCTGACCTACTTCTGTCAGAAATACCGCAAGAGCGACTCGTTTCCCGGGGCAAACATTCTTTATAGTCACGTCTAGCTGGAGTATCCGACCGGAGGAGTCCAGATATATGCTGCCGGCATCTACAACTACAGAATCCTTGCAACCACCGATAGTCAGCTCAAATGGAGCGGGACACGGCTCTTTGTCTATAATGGTTTCACAGTCTACCGTTACAACAGGATCAGCAAAAACAACTACGTTGCCTTCGTTGTCTGAGTAAGAGATCGAAAGATTGACCGTTTTCTTCCCTGTGGTCTGAGCGATATGCTGGACATAGAATTCCAGTAATGCACCTTCATTTGCAAAAACACCAAGCTCATCAATCTTCCATTGAATAGTATTGGGAGCTGTCATAATGGCGTTTCCTTTTGTAGGAGGGATTATACTGGTTATGACAAAATCGGGGGAGACAACTTCATCTATAACGATATTGGTTGCACCTGCTTTTGAAATGTTGGCTGCAAGGTCCTTAAATAGGTCCTCAAGCTCGGTACCGTCTGGGGTCACGGCGACATGGGAAGCATCGGGGTCTGATGCCCAATCGTTGAGGGTGTAGATGTCTATGCCATCTGCGCCAATCAGACCGATGCAATAAATAATGACTCCGGAAGCCCTTGCCGCCGCCGCGATTGGAGCGGGAAGCGGACCTGCTGTAGTTTTTCCGTCTGTAAACATAACAATGACCTTTGTGTTTGCGGAAAGTGGATCAAAAAGCTGTGTTGCCGTTTCGAACGCACTGGCATGATTTGTAGAGCCTCCTGCGGACAGAGCGTCGATTTCGCTTTTCAGTGTTGTCACTGATGTTATCAGCTGAGTATTTGCAATAGCAGAGTCTGAAAAGCTGACAATCCCGATTCGGCTGCCAGATCCAATTGAACCGCTCTGTGCTCCACCCGTGGTTTGCTCGATGATATCGATAAAGGCTTTTGCGCCAGATTTCATGTTTGCAAGCGGAGAGCCCGCCATGCTGCCTGAGCAATCAAGCACCAGGACGATATCTGTCGGATTGGTCAGAATATCAGGCGAGGCCGAAAGTGCAAGTGTAACCTTCAGTGTTCCGTCGCATTCAATACGATCCGCGCTTATTTGTTTGCTTGAATTTGTAACACCCATTGTGTTTCCTCCTAAGCATGAGTTAGAGGGGGAGTATCCCTTTTCATAATATGCCTGCTCTATGAGAAAGGACACCTTTTGTTACCAGATGGAATTGGCAATGACGGGCGATATTACGCTTAATATGAGGGAGTAAAGCAAAAAAAAATAACGCTAAACTCGATTTATATCGGGTGCAACGTCGTACTGGCGGAAAACTATATACATAAAATAATACCCGGTTTTGCATAAGCAGAACCGGGTATTGACTGAATGGCGGAGAAGGAGGGATTTGAACCCTCGCGCCGCTTTCACGACCTACACCCTTAGCAGGGGCGCCTCTTCGGCCTCTTGAGTACTTCTCCGTATTATTTTAATATAAAGAGTCACCCGGTGCTAATCTCCGGGGACAGTTACGCACCTGCCAAGGGATATAAGCGCAGCGTGAATATATGATAAAAGATTTTTCTTAAAAAGTCAAGAGAGGAGAGAAAAAATTTTGGATAAAACGAGAAAAAATATAATTGTTATAAAAAAGACGTAAAGAAAAGGGTATTGTTAAAAAAATGTCTAAAAAAATTCGATTTTTTGCGAAAAAAGTCTTTCAATTTCAAAGATTTGTGATATAATACACCCAGACAAGCTGTAGCATACCCCATAAATGATTTTGTTATCCCATTTTATTATTCACAGGAGGTAAAAATATGACAAAGTACGTCTACCTGTTCTCAGAAGGGAACGGCTCTATGCGTGAACTTCTGGGAGGCAAAGGCGCGAATCTGGCAGAAATGACATCTCTAGGTATGCCGGTGCCGCAGGGCTTTACTATTACGACAGAGGCCTGCACACGATATTACGACGACGGGGAGGTTATTGCGCCGGATATTCAGGAACAGATTTATGAATATCTCGGGAAAATGGAGGAGATATGCGGAAAGAAATTCGGTGACCTAGAAAATCCGTTGCTCGTTTCGGTCCGTTCCGGAGCTCGTGCATCTATGCCTGGTATGATGGATACTATCCTGAATCTGGGACTTAACGACGAAGTGGTTGAGAGTTTTGCAAAAAAAACAAATAATCCGCGCTTTGCTTACGATTCATATCGCAGATTTATCCAGATGTACTCCGATGTCGTAATGGAAGTCGGGAAGAAATATTTCGAAGAGCTTATAGATAAGGTAAAAGAAGAAAAAGGCGTAACGCTCGATACCGAGCTCGATGCCGATGATCTCAAATCCCTTGCTGAGATGTTCAAAGCTGAGTACAAGGCAAAGGTCGGTACTGATTTCCCGTCAGATCCGAAAGAGCAGCTTATGGGCGCTGTAAAGGCTGTTTTCCGCTCCTGGAACAACCCCCGCGCCAACTATTATAGAAGGATGAACGATATACCATATAACTGGGGTACAGCAGTTAATGTACAGATGATGGTATTTGGCAATATGGGCAATACCTCGGGCACCGGTGTTGCGTTCTCCCGTAACCCATCGACAGGCGAGGCAAAGCTCTATGGCGAGTATCTTATGAACGCTCAGGGCGAAGATGTCGTGGCGGGCGTCCGCACTCCAAACACTATCGATCAGCTCAAGGAAGAAAATCCCGAGGTGTACAAGCAGTTCCATGATATAGTGTACAAGCTTGAAAAGCACTACCGCGACATGCAGGATATGGAATTTACCATTGAAGAGGGTAAGCTTTATATGCTGCAGACCAGAAATGGTAAGCGCACTGCGGCTGCCGCATTGAAGATAGCATGCGATCTTGTTGACGAGGGCATGATAACCGAAAAAGAAGCTGTGATGATGATAGATCCCAAGAGCCTCGACGCTCTGTTGCATCCGCAGTTTGATGCTGCTGCTCTTAAAGCGGCTACGCCTATTGGAGCGGCTTTGCCGGCATCTCCAGGTGCAGCGGCAGGTCGTATTGTATTTACTGCTGATGATGCTACAGAGTGGGCACAGAGAGGCGAAAAGGTAATTCTTGTCCGCCTGGAGACTTCTCCCGAGGACATAGAGGGAATGCACTATGCCGAGGGTATACTCACGGTGCGTGGCGGAATGACCTCCCATGCTGCTGTTGTTGCGCGTGGCATGGGCACATGCTGTGTATCAGGCTGCGGCGATATAAAGATGAACGAGGAAAAGAAGGAGTTTACCCTTGGTGAAAGGACATTCCATGAAGGCGATTATATCTCCCTTGATGGCTCCACAGGAAATATCTATGGTGAAGAGATAAAGACGGTAAGCGCATCTATTTCCGGTGAGTTTGGGCGCATAATGGACTGGGCTGATAAATATAGGGAGCTCAAGGTCTTTACAAACGCCGACACTCCGGCAGACGCAAAGCAGGCGAGGCTGTTTGGTGCGCAGGGAATAGGTCTTTGCCGCACAGAGCATATGTTCTTCGAGCCGGACCGTATCGCGGCGATACGCGAGATGATAGTTTCAAAGACGGTGGAGCAGCGCGAGGCTGCGCTTGCAAAGTTGCTCCCGATGCAGCAGGGCGATTTTGAGGCAATATATGAGGCGATGGAGGGTTATCCTGTAACCATCCGCTTCCTTGATCCGCCGCTCCATGAGTTTGTTCCGACAGAAGAGGATGATATAAAGGCTTTGGCAGACGAGATGAAGATGTCTGTTGAGGAGATTAAGGCTGTGATTGCCGGACTGCATGAGTTCAATCCAATGATGGGACACCGTGGCTGCCGTCTTGCTGTAACCTATCCTGAGATTGCTGAAATGCAGACGAGGGCTGTTATCCAGGCTGCAATCGCTGTGAAAAAGCGCAACCCGGGACATGAAATACTGCCGGAGATAATGATACCTCTGGTAGGTGAGGTCAAGGAGTTTGCGTATGTTAAGTCTGTGGTGACAAAAGTCGCCGACGAGATCATTGCTGCATCAGGTGTAGACCTCCAGTACAAGGTCGGTACTATGATTGAGATTCCACGTGCTGCACTCACAGCGGATGAGATAGCCAAGGAGGCTGAATTCTTCTCCTTTGGAACAAACGACCTTACGCAGATGACATTCGGTTTCAGCCGCGACGATGCGGGTAAGTTCCTGGATGCCTATTATGAGACAAAGATATATGAGTCTGATCCGTTTGCGCGTCTTGACCAGATAGGCGTTGGCAGGCTTATAGAGATGGCTGTTGGGCTTGGACGCAAAACCCGCCCTGACATCAAGCTTGGAATATGCGGAGAGCACGGCGGAGATCCATCGTCTGTGGAGTTCTGCCACAATATTGGTCTCAACTATGTATCGTGCTCGCCTTACCGCGTGCCGATAGCAAGGCTTGCCGCTGCACAGGCGAATATTAAAAACCCCAGAAAGTAAAAATTAAAGATATATATGTAAAAAGGACGTCAAGGATTTGACGTCCTTTTTTGTTAAGGAAATTACTTTTTTAAAACGAAAAATCATAAAAGATAACCAGAAACACAGATATTGCATAAAATAGATACCTAAATTGCAAGCTGTGGAAAAAGACAAAGATTTTACTTTTCTCTGCTTTTACATTTTACTTCTTAAATGTAACATAATAAACGAACCAAGGGTAATAATGAGAAAAAGGAGAAATGTAAAATGCGCAAAACAAAAAAACTGATAACACTGCTGCTTATAGCGGCACTTGCAATTGCAGCTTTTGCCGGCTGTGATACCAATGGGGACGAGGGAACAGCAACCACGTCTGCTACTACCGGGGCGGCAACTAGTGGAACTTCGGGATCAAATGATTTTGATGCCTCAAAAAGCATCACCGTTATTTCCAGAGAGGATGGCTCTGGGACTCGGGGGGCATTTGTAGAGCTCTTCGGTGTCGAACAGGAGGATGCCGATGGAAACAAAGTCGACTATACAACCGAGGAGGCAAACATAACAAATAGCACCTCGGTTATGATGACGACTGTTGCGGGTAATAAATATGCCATAGGGTATATTTCTCTGGGCTCGCTTAATGATACAGTTACTGCGGCAAAGATTGATGGTGTTGAGGCGACTGTTGCAAACATAGAGAGCGGGGATTATGCGGTTTCGCGTCCGTTTAATATCGCAACAGCCGAAAATGTGAGCCAGGCAGCTCAGGATTTTATCGATTTCATAATGAGCACCGAAGGTCAGCAGGTAATCGAGGATGCAGGTTATATTAAAGTTGCCGGTACAGAGGCATATAGCGGAGGTATCGATAGCGGAAAGATAGTAGTTGCTGGTTCCTCATCGGTAACTCCGGTGATGGAAAAGCTCAAGGAAGCATATGTGGCTTTAAACAGTGGTGTTACAATAGAAATTCAGCAAAGCGACTCGACTACGGGTATGACTGCGGCAATAGATGGAATATGCGATATCGGAATGGCGTCTAGGGAGCTGAAAGACAGCGAGATTGATGCAGGACTTACAGGGACAACGATAGCGATGGATGGTATAGCGGTTATCGTAAACAATGATAATCCAACCACAGACCTTACATCAGAGCAGGTAAAAAATATCTTTATGGGGGAAATAACCTCATGGGCAGACATTGCCGGATAACAGAAGATGTTAAACAAATGGCTGCGTTTACGCAGCCATTTGCCTGCATTGGAAGACATATGAAACCAAAAGAGAGATTTGATCGGCTGTTTGCCGTTTTGGGTGATAGACAAGAAGAAAGAAGGGACGGGAGATGAAAAAGCTTGGCGAGCAGGTAATGAGAATCGTATTTTTCGCTGCTGCGTGCGCTTCGATACTTGCTGTTGTGCTTATATGCGTGTTTCTTTTTGCAAATGGGCTGCCCGCAATAGCAGAAATAGGTGTTTTCGATTTTTTGCTGGGGCAGAAGTGGAAACCGTCTAACGACATATATGGAATATTGCCGATGATACTCGGCAGCATATACGTTACAGCAGGCGCGGTGATAGTAGGGGTACCGATAGGTATACTTACAGCGATATTTATGGCAAAGTTTTGTCCAAAAGGATTATACCGGTTTCTGAAACCGGCTACTGAGTTGCTTGCAGGTATCCCATCGGTTGTATATGGGTTTTTCGGATTGGTAGTTATAGTCCCGATAATAGGGAGGTTTAATGATGGAAATGGAAGCAGTATACTTGCCGCGTCGCTGCTATTAGGAATAATGATATTGCCAACGATAATCGGGGTATCCGAATCTGCGATAAGGGCAGTCCCTGAGAGCTATTATGAGGGGGGACGCGCACTTGGCGCAAGTCATGAGCGCAGCGTGTTCTTTGCAACTTTGCCAGCGGCATCCTCTGGAATACTTGCAGCAGTAGTGCTTGGGATAGGGCGTGCGATAGGAGAGACTATGGCAGTTATCATGGTAGCGGGAAATCACGCGAGGATGCCGGCGGGTATCCTTAAAGGAATACGCACGTTGACTGCAAATATTGTAATGGAAATGGGTTATGCGGCGGATCTACACAGGGAAGCACTTATAGCTACCGGAGTTGTGCTGTTTGTATTCATTCTTATGATAAATCTGTTATTTTCGGTGTTGAAGAGGAGAGTGAACTGATGGGTGGAGAGAGAATAAATAAGCGGGGACTGAGACAGAGAGCAAAAGAGTATGCTGCAAGTCCGTTGTCGCTTTTTCTTCTTCTGCTTGTAATTGCAGGAGCTGTTGTGACGCTCTCTGTGTTGATATTTCTAATTGTGTATATACTCATTAAAGGGATACCATATATAACGCCGGATTTGTTTGCGTTAGAATATAACTCTGAAAATGTGTCTCTTTTTCCAGCAATGGTAAATACCGTGACTATGACGATGCTTGCACTTGTTATTGCAGCGCCGCTTGGGATATTCTCGGCTATATACCTCACGGAATATGCAAAGCGCGGGAGCAGGGTTGTAGAGCTTATTAGGCTTACAACAGAGACGCTATCTGGTATTCCTTCAATAGTATACGGTTTGTTCGGTATGCTGTTTTTTGTTACTGCGCTGAGATGGGGATATTCCATGCTTGCTGGAGCGCTTACGCTTTCGATAATGATCCTGCCGCTTATAATGCGTACAACAGAGGAGGCGCTGAAGGCTGTTCCCGACAGCTATCGTGAAGGCAGCTTTGGACTTGGTGCTGGAAAATTGAGGACGGTATTCAGAATAGTGCTTCCATCGGCAGTTCCCGGAATACTTGCGGGAATAATACTTGCGACAGGCAGGATAGTTGGAGAAACGGCAGCCCTTATGTATACTGCCGGAACGGTGGCTGACATACCGGATTCGGTGATGGATTCCGGACGGACGCTTGCCGTCCATATGTATGCTTTATCAAATGAGGGGTTGCATGTAGGTCAAGCATATGCCACGGCAGTTGTGCTTTTGGTGATTGTAATTGCGATAAACTGGGTATCCTCCTTCCTTGCCGGACGGATAGCTAAAGGGAGATAGGCTGAAATGAACAAATTTGATATAAAAAACCTTGATCTGTATTATGGAGAATTTCAAGCACTGAAGGGTGTAGGGCTTGAAATACCGGCAAATGAGATAACGGCATTTATTGGACCTTCCGGCTGTGGGAAATCGACTCTTTTGAAATCTCTTAACCGCATGAATGACCTGATAGAGGGCTGTCGCATAACCGGCAGTGTAAAGCTCGATGGGGAGGACATATACGGAGGGATGGATGTAAACCACCTGAGAAAACGGGTTGGCATGGTTTTTCAAAAGCCAAATCCGTTTCCAATGAGTGTATATGACAATATAGCCTTTGGACCACGTACACATGGAATACACAGCAAAAAGAAGCTGGATGAAATTGTTGAACAGTCTCTTGTGGGAGCGGCAATATGGGATGAAGTCAAAGACAGGCTTAAAAAGAGCGCACTTGGGCTGTCAGGAGGTCAGCAGCAGCGGTTATGTATAGCAAGGGCGCTGGCAGTGCAGCCTGATGTGCTGTTGATGGATGAGCCGACTTCTGCGCTTGATCCTATTTCAACTTCCAGAATAGAGGACCTGGTAATAGATCTTAAAAAAGAATATACGATAATAATTGTTACACATAATATGCAGCAAGCAGTTAGAATATCAGATAAAACAGCATTTTTCCTGCTCGGAGAGGTAATAGAATATGGAGACACAGAGCAGATATTTTCTACTCCGAAGGATAAAAAGACTGAGAATTATATCACAGGGAGGTTTGGATAATGCGGAACAAATTCGACCAGCAGCTTGCTCTTCTCAATGAGGAGCTCACCGCGATGGGGGCTCTCTGTGAGAAAGCTATTGCAGGGGCGGCAAAGGCTCTTGTGGAGGCGGATATCGGGCTTGCAAAGAGCGTGATAGAGATGGATGCGCAGATAGACAGAAAAGAGAGGGATATAGAGGGACTGTGCCTGAGGCTGCTGCTTCAGCAGCAGCCGGTGGCGAGGGACCTGAGGACTATATCTTCCGCCTTAAAAATGATAACCGATATGGAACGCATAGGTGATCAGGCAGCTGATATATGCGAGATAACGTTAGTAGCCGATCTGAAGACAGCACAGTCTAAAATACACATAGGGGACATGGCCCGTGCAACGATAAAAATGGTAAGTGAGAGTGTGGAAGCATTTGTACACAGGGATCTCTCTCTTGCCTATGCAGTTATTTCTTATGATGATGAGGTAGATGAGCTTTTTAACAAGGTTAAGGGAGAGATAATAGAGCTTATACAGAGGGATGGAAAAAGCGGAGAATATGCGGCGGATCTCCTTATGATTGCAAAGTATTTTGAGCGTATCGGAGATCATGCGGTAAATATTGCGGAGTGGGTCGACTTTTCAATAACTGGGAAACATGCTGATCCTGCAAAAATGGATGAAGAAGCAGATGAAACATAGGGCTACTGATTCCTTTTTAAATAGATCCCCTTGGTGCGTATGCCTGCGGAAATTTTCCGCAGGCATTGCGCTGTAAAAAAATAGGACCTCGATCGGGTCCTGTTTTATGGGTTTATCTTATCTGTCCATTGCCATAAACAATATATTTCACCGTCGTCAGGTCGTCAAGTCCCATCGGACCACGGGTGTGAAGCTTCTGCGTGGAAATGCCTATCTCTGCGCCGAGACCAAATTCTCCTCCGTCTGTAAACCTGGTTGAGGCATTTACATAGACTGCCGCAGCGTCTACCTCTGAGGTAAAGCGCTGGGCGTTTGAATAGCTTTCGGTTACGATTGCCTCTGAGTGACCGCTGGAATATTTGGAGATATGCTCTATGGCTTCGTCGAAACTGTCCACAACTTTTACAGCAAGTATATAGTCGCCGAATTCAGTAGCGTAGTCCTCCTCTGTGGCTGGTATTTCGGTGCATAGGATCTCGCGGGCAACAGGGCAGCAGCGTAGCTCAACATTATGGCGGTCGAGCGCAGCCTTTGCGCGGGGCAGGAAGATTTCGGCAATACTGCTGTGAACGAGGAGGGTTTCTGCGGCGTTGCATACCGATGGACGGGAGGTCTTGGCATTATCAATTATCTTTACTGCCATATCGATATCGGCGAAGGAGTCGACATAAACATGGCAGTTGCCAACTCCGGTTTCGATTACTGGGACCGTCGAATTCTTCACGACAGCCTGTATAAGCCCGGCACCGCCGCGGGGGATGAGCACATCCAGATATTCGTTCATCGTCAT
>CALXAZ010000031.1 GCA_944386395.1 uncultured Clostridia bacterium | reverse complement strand
AGGGCTTTCTAATATGGATTTCTTTCGCCATACAAGCCGCCTTTTATCATTCTGTAACCCGTAAACCACTAGGCTGCAAGAATAATGGCTCTTGTATGGCTGTTATCAAATTGTTATCAAAAGACTTCTCCGAACGCCGCAAACCCGCATAAACACTGGGTTTTCACGCCGTTCCGTTTTATTCCCATTCAATCGTTGCCGGAGGCTTACTGGTAATGTCATAGACGATTCGGTTTATAGAGCGCACTTCATTTACTATTCTTACAGATATTCTGTCCAGAACATCGTACGGAATGCGAGCCCAGTCAGCTGTCATGAAGTCAGTAGTTGTAACACCTCTGAGAGCAAGCGTATAGTCATACGTGCGACCATCTCCCATAACACCAACAGAGCGCATATTTGTGAGCACAGCAAAATATTGATTTATACTGTATTCGAGCCCTGCCTTCATTATTTCATCGCGTAAAATGAAATCCGCCTCTCGGAGTATCTCGAGCTTATCTTTGGTGATATCTCCTATCACACGTATAGCAAGCCCAGGTCCGGGAAACGGCTGCCGCATCACCAGATACTCAGGCAGCTCAAGCTCACGACCAAGCTGTCGCACCTCATCCTTAAACAACAGCCTTAGCGGCTCGATTATCTCTTTAAAATCAACATAGTCCGGAAGTCCACCCACATTGTGATGGCTTTTTATCACAGCGGAGTCCCCAAGCCCAGACTCTATAATGTCCGGATAAATGGTGCCCTGGACAAGGAAATCCACAGTACCTATCTTTTTGGCTTCCTCCTCAAATACACGGATAAACTCCTCGCCTATTATTTTACGTTTAGTCTCGGGATCGGA
Source organism: uncultured Clostridia bacterium (assembly GCA_944386395.1). GTDB lineage: Bacteria > Bacillota > Clostridia > Oscillospirales > JAAYOS01 > CALXAZ01. The sequence continues at coordinate 11,447 of CALXAZ010000031.1, read as the reverse complement.
TACTCCGGCAAGCTTTCCAAGAAAACGCTCCTCTGCGTTTACCCGGATAAAATTCATCCTGCCATCGCCAAATATTTTTTCTACCTCGTCTCCCTCGTTCTTGCGCATAAGTCCGTGGTCAACAAATATGCAGGTAAGCTGAGTCCCAACAGCACGAGATAACAACGCCGCTGCAACAGAACTGTCTACACCTCCGGAAAGCGCAAGAAGTACCTTCCCATCGCGTACTTTTGCCCGTATCTGCTCGACAGCGGTTTTCAGATAGTCTCCCATCGTCCAGTCGCCTATTGCTCCGCATACATTATAGAGGAAATTACGCAGCATACTTATCCCGTTTTCTGTGTGCATAACCTCAGGATGAAACTGGACACCATAAAACTTTTTATGTACATTTTCCATAGCAGCAACGCTGCAGCTTGCCGTATGTGCAACAGATACAAACCCCTCCGGCAGCTCCGCAATGGAATCCCCGTGACTCATCCACGATATCCCTTCCGGCGGAAGCCCCTCGAAAAGCTTGCAAGATGTATTATAAAATGTATCCGTCTTTCCATATTCACGGGCATTTTCGTTAGATACTACTTTTCCACCAAGGGCATATGCCATCGCATGTATACCATAACAAATGCCCAGGATCGGTATCCCAAGCTCGAACAGCTGTGGATCCGCCTTTGGCGACTCATCCAAATATATGCTGTTCGGACCACCCGTAAAAATTATCCCTATCGGTGCCTTTGCCCTGATCTCTTCGATAGACAGGCTATACTTATGTACCTCGCAATATACTCCGCATTCACGGACCCGGCGCGCTATCAGCTGGTTATACTGACCGCCAAAATCGAGCACCAGGACAAGCTGGTTTGCCATATTTACCTCCTGTTACAGATAGACAAATATTTTCAGTATTCCTCTCATTTTGTAAATTTTATCATATATCAAACCATCTGAATTGTCAATAGCCGCAGGCTGAGGCAATATTGAAAATGACATCCAAGCCGGATAGCTCGTCCGCCAAATATATCATCTTGTTATCCAAAATTACTTTTTTATTTCTTTACCGCAATAAGAGCAGTATTTACCGCTTAGTAGTATCATTTTCCCGCAATATGGGCATCTGTCATTAAACAATTTGTAGAATGGATAAACACATATAATAATAAAACAAACAAGCCCAATATATATTCCCGCTTTTATCTCATAATTACCGTTTAAAAAAGATATCCCCACAATTCCCCAATCAATAAAAAACACAATAATTGCGATAACCCATATTATAAATAATACTTTTTTCATTACGCAACCCTCGCAATGCCTTTTCATTGTTTTCAAATATTTTAAACCATTCAGCCGCAGCAACCATATCTCATTGGGGAGAAGATAGACCCGTAACGCACAAAAGGGCGTCATTCTGTAATGACGCCCTTTCATTTTCATTGATATAACCGTTAAAGCTTCTTGCGTAAAACGGCGCCTGACATCTATTAGTCGTCGAGAACAGCTTCCTGACCGGAGATACCAGCAGCAATAGTGATATCCAGCGGAGCCGGACGCTCGAACGGAGAGGTCATGATGTATGTCTTTCCGGTCTTCTGAGACTCGATGGAGCCGTGGATAACTTCCATAGCATGATAACCAATCTGAGCATCAGCACGCGGCTTGCGACCGTTGCGGAGAGCATATGCCATATCAGCAAGACCAACACCACGGCAAGAGCCGTCGTTGAAGCCATGGAGCATCGGCAGAACCATCTCTTCCGGCATCGCAAACTCGCCAAGCTGCGCACGGTCGACCTGAGCGCCGTTGCCGCCCTGTCCAGGAGCGCCCATCATTCTCGGTTTTTCCTTCATGTTGGGACGCTTGAGGATCATAGAGCCATCGAAATTGTTCGGGTTGCCCAGAACGAGGGTTCCCTTTGTACCAGTAATTTCAAAGTGCTCGGAATTGTATGACTCAGAGGTCAGCTGGAATGTTCCATGAACTCCGCTTTCAAACTCGAGAGCCGCAAAGATGGATGTTGGGGTGTCAACAAAGAAGTTCTCTTTGTACTTTGGATGTGCAGGATGTGTATAGAGCATGTTCGGCTCGTAGTTACCACCGAAGCCCGCAACCTTGGTTATACGGCCAAGGATGTTGAGCATTGTGTGGAGGTAATACCCACCCCAATCAAACGGGAGACCTCCGCCTGGATGAAGCGGGAAGAAGAAACTATCCGGAGAAAGGTCGAAAATCGGGTTTGCCGGACGATAAGAGCAGGTGTGCTGTGCATGCACAGATACCGGCTTACCGATAATACCCGCGTCTATGTAGAAACGTGCGGACTGCTCCCATGCGCCAAGGAAGGTGTCAGGAGCTGTGATGAACATGACATTATTCTCTTTTGCCAGCCTCATAAGCTCAGTAGCTTCAGAGAAATCGACAGCCATCATCTTCTCGCAGTAAACATGTTTGCCATGCTTCATTGCTTCGGAAGATACTTCAAAGTGAGACTCAGGTGTAGTCAGGTTGCAAACGACTTCGATCTCCGGATCATTGTAGATCTCCTCGTTTGTCATCTGCTTGATGCCATACTTATCAGCCATAGCCTTTGAACGCTCAGGGATAAGATCGGCGCAGCCAACTACTTCGAGAATGTTAAATTTGTTGACCATGTTTTCCATATAGGTGCGCTTGCATATTGTGCCGCAGCCTATAACGCCAACTTTGACTTTTTTGGGTTGCATTGTTTGTTTCCTCCTTTTAATTTGCGATTGCGAAATGTAAACGCTTGTCTGGAATTACGACCATTATAACATACAAATTAACATAAATCAATACGCAAAAAAATATTAATTTTGACGAAAGTGTTTTTCCTTTAAAAGTAGTGAAAACGATTGCTTTTTCTAATAAAACAAGCTAATTTCCATGATTAATATAACTCATTTCTCAATAAATACATTCTCCACTCCATTGCATTCCGTCCACTTAAAAGCATATATCCTGTCATTCGAGCTGAAAGCAGTATAAATTTTCAGCTCTCAGAAGCCTGAAAAACCTATCTGTGAGTTTCGGGGGAATTTCGTTTTCGCTCACTTCTCATTGTCCGAAGCTCTTTTTTCATATCAGGTGAAATCCTGTATGACTCGATACATTTCTGTATCGTTTTGTTTAACGTAAAGCTATCAAGCGAGCAGCCCTTCAAGTACCGAAGCGTTTGCTCTGGAAACTTTGCAAAACATACTGATATCCCCCAGGCAACCGCCATCCTGACATAATATCCCTCGTGTCTCACCGTATCATATATATCTAATACCCTTTCCAAATATTCCTCGTCCACATAATATCCTAGAAGTACAACCAGCGGAAAGCGCAGCTCAAACTCATTTTCCGACAAAAGAAACCCTGTAATAAACCCCCAATATGCCGCCTTATCACCCTTTATACATTTCAGGCTGCTGCAAAATATGTCGCACACTGCCCAGCTGTCTATCTTTGGGACAAATCTGGAGATATCTGCCATGCGCTGCCTCAGCGCTTCCTTCCCCCCCGCTGTCACCATACCGTAAAGTACCTTTTCTTCATAAATGTCCCCACACCCCAGCTCAAGAAATTCCCTCCTGTTGCCAGCGGAAATTTCTCTTGAAATCCTTCTCAGCTCAGGTGTGCGTACCCCCAGAATCTTCTCCTCACCGGGAACAAGCCCAGAATGAAATTTTTGAAAATCTGGCTCAGCAAGGCGATGTAGCTCGTCCAGCAGCAGCGCATAATTTTCTTTGTCCCAATGATCAATGGCAAATCTGTAGCTCCCAGTTCTCTCCTCTTTTTTCGCCATTCAATAATCCCTCATTTCATTTTTATATATCTTTTTGCATCAAAAGCCCAGATTTTCACGAGACAATATTATATTATTATAATGTTAAAGTCAACAATGCTCTTTGTTAAAATTTACGTTTAAAGGGGTTGACTTTGCCTTTAAAGTATGCTATTATAATATAGCTTTAAAGGCTCAATATCGCGGAGTAGAGCAGTCCGGTAGCTCGTCGGGCTCATAACCCGGAGGTCGGAGGTTCAAATCCTCCCTCCGCAACCAACAAAGACCTGAAATCAGTTGATTTCAGGTCTTTTCTGTGTTTAGCAGTATGTTTTGTTGCAGTAATTTCAAGTAGCTTTCTTCCGACCTAAACGCCGCCCAAAACGGCGATATCATTAGATAGTTTTGGGTAGCCTTGGATCGCATAATTCAGCATTTTTCGGTTGTTTAAAAAACATTTTAAGACTCTCCGAAAGTTTTTCGAGGTGTGAGCCATCGCTCACACCTCGAATCCTTTTTCTTTGTTTACTTCTACTCAGATTTTGAGCTGTTGATTTTCACCGTTCTATCCATCGCTCCACACCGCCTGTTGTCAACAAGTCTACAGCAGTGCCCGACGGACCGCCAGCAGTATAAGTTCTTCGCGCGGCTCGGCAATGTCATTTTCCATGCCCCAGTTGTCGTCAAACCGCATATGCTGTTCCGGCGCCTGTTCCTTACTCTGCCATAACGGCAGACCATCTCCGTTAGGATCTCCCGTTTTGATGAAATTGCCCCAGTAGTGATTCATTGCATTTGAAAGTTCCCGATTGGCGGAACCGGCGAATCTCATCATCTGCGGTGGCATTGCATCGTATGAATTGTATACGTATGACAGTTCACTGCTGTGTCTCGCACCAAACATACGACCATCGATCTGTGTGCGGCGGCAGAACTGATAGTGCCAAGTCGGCAGCTGCATCCGTTCGGCACGCAGCTGTCCCCATACCGCAAGGCGCAGTTTCCACTGCACAGAGCCTATCGCAGTGAGAGTATCACGCATCTCTTCCTCTGTCGCTCCCCTGGGATATGCCTCCGCTATTGCGGCGGCTTCGTCACCAAACATGCTCAAAGCTTCAGTAAAATCTGTAACATTTGCTCCAATAAAGCCCTCATCTAGATTTGAGCCAACTATCATTGGAACATTATTGCCGATACTGCTGTTCAGGCTTTCTTCGTATGCGTAAGGCAGTATCACACCATCTATGTACGGTGAACACATTCTGCCTGTAAGTTCCTTTGCCGCATCGTAATCCGGACGTACCAGCTCTGTATATGGGAGTGCACGCAATGATGCCAAAGTGCCATCGCCCAGAAGCTCTGCCAGTTTCTTGCCGATCTCTTCTGGATGTTCCCCACTGTTTTTGTGCGGATCTCCCATTAGGCGGTCACCGCTCTGAATGATTGCCTGACGGAAGAGTCCTTTGGCTAACGGAGATGAGATCATGTTGCAGACACTGCCGCCACCGGCACTCTGCCCTGCTATTGTCACGGCCGCCGGATCTCCGCCAAACGCTGCAATATTCGCCTGTACCCACTTCAGGGCTGCGATCTGATCCAGCACAGTAAAGTTACCACTAGTCCCATAAGGTGATTCGCTCCGCATCTCGGGATGCGCAAGATTTCCCATAATTCCGACGCGATAATTCACTGTTACTACAATGATCCCCTGACCGGCAAAGCTCTCGCCGTCAAACATCGGGTCGCTGGAGCATCCGCCCTGAAACGCTCCGCCATAGAACCATACCATTACCGGCGCAGAACCCAATACATCAGGTGTCCATATATTCAGATAAAGGCAATCCTCCGACAAGTAGAGATCCTCAAACGCTGTACTCATAAAATAACCTTTGGTCTGTACAGGTATCGCGCCGAATGTACCTGCTTCACGAATGCCGGACCAGGCTACCGGGGGCTGTGGTTCTCTCCAACGAAGTTCTCCAACAGGCGCTTTGGCATAAGGGACGCCCTTGAACACTGTCACCGTCTCATTACGTCCGGGGATGCCGCGCAGTTTTCCCTGCTGTGTAGCTGCTATGCGTTCTATCATTTCTATTTCCTTTCTGCTATTTGCTCATATAGAGCGTCATCATGTTTATATTCATTTTATGCGATCCGGACGGTACATCATCCGAACACTATTGTATTTTGCTGAACGCGCACCTTTCATCAGCTCTGCCATACGATCATTCTCACTGCCTGAGCGTACAGGCACAGGCTCTCCCTCATATGTACCGTCAATTATCATCTGGCAGAGCTCATGCATTTCCCTGCATACACTTACCGACCTCGGCTTATTTTGAGACTGCGGCAGATGACCTGTGTAAAACACCATTTCAGGGGTATCCGCTATCACTTCTTCGAAGCGTTTCAGATCCTCAAAATATGCTGTCAACGGCAGACTGTGCGGAAGCTGCATCCACAGACCGAACACATCTCCAGCAAAAGCGCGGTTACCTTCAAAGTCCACAAACACAAAGCTCCCGGGTGTGTGCCCTGCCAACTGGTAGGCTATAAGCTTCATATTGCCCAGATCCCATATGTCACCCTCCCGAATGTCATGGATCTTTTCGTTCGAGATATCCCCACCCGAAAAACCGCTGTATATCGGCATATCCAGATGGCTCATATACACTGTGAATCCCTCTGCTGAGGCAAGCTTTGCGACTTCCGCGCCTGCGTGATCCGGATGACCGTGTGTCAGCAGAACATCCACCGGCAGACATGTGCGGCTGCGCACTTCATCCACCAGACTCACTTCCTGTTCCAACTGTAAAGCATCTATTAAAACAGCCCTTTCTGTTCCTATTAGAAGATATGAGTCAACATATGGACGCTCTCCCTGAGCCTCGTTAAAACGCCAGAGATCCGGTCCTTCCTGAACTACTGTGTGCGTAGTTTTCATTCGAGTCTCCCTTTCTTCTTTTTTAGTTGTTTTTGTAATTTGCGGATAAGTATGGATTTAGCCATACTTATCTGCCTGAAACCATTTTAAAAATTTTTAACGTGCCTCGTAGCGGTCGAGAGCCTGCTGATAGATCTCAACACAGCGGTCGATGTTCATATCCTTTATCTGCTGCACATAAGAATCCCACTCGCTCAGCGGTTTATTGCCTACAATGAATGCAACGATGGACTCATCCATGAATGTCTGTATATCGCCGAATATCGCTGAATACTCGTTGCCTTCCTCTGTAGTAAGCGATACTCCCGAAAGATTCCAGTCACCTGTACCACTTGCCATCCATACGTCTTGCTGCTCGATGACCTCTTCGGGGTACATATCATACTCACGTATCCACATATAATAGCCGCTATTACGGTTATCGGTATGCAGACTGCCCATGTCGGTGACACTATACTCCGGATTGTGCAGATATTCGTCGGTAAAATGCGGGATACCGTCGCTTCCCATAGTCCAGTGTACGCCTTCCTGGCCGTAGTTCAGTATGAACGCCCCCTCATCGCTGTAGCGGTAGTCTACCCAGCGGATAGCTGTTTCTACATTCCCGTTTTTAACAGCCGCTGTTGTTACAAATATCGGAGTTGCTCCTGCTAGCGGGTTTTTGCGTCGAAAATGTGACATGCTTCCGTCCACAGTCGGGATCGGAACAGCCTCCCATGTTACATCTCCCGCGTGTGCCTCCGGCCATGCCTGAGATGAAGTATACGAACCAAAATCTGTCGCGCCAAGCTTATCCTGTGTGAAGAGTGTCTGCTTGTCTCTTGAGTCTCTTATAAAGAAGTCTGAATCAATGAGATCCTCGGAATACCATTTGTTCATAGTCTCAAGGTAGCTTTTAAACCCTTCCTCTATAGCTCCGAAAGTGACTACGCCATCTTTGTTATAAAATGAAGGAATACAGCCAAAACCCCCTGTTAAACCATGGCAGTTTGTCTCATAGCCGGTATTGCCTATGCTCAAAGCATTTGAGTATCCAAGGTCCTTAAACCCTGTGAGCATTTCGTACCAGTCATCATATGTTTTTATTTCCATGCGGTCCATTCCCAGCTCCTTTATCCAGTCTGTCCTCGCCATGGGACCGCACCAGGCGGGCTGTTCGCCGGATTGCACATTAGAGAAATGTATAGCGCCGCCATCAGTTGTAAGCGCCTTGCGTATAGTGTCGTTGCTGTAGTAGTACCCGGAAAAGTTTGTAGCAAGATGCATATAGTCCTTTACATCAATAAAGACGTCATCCGCGATCGCCTTGTCGATTCCACCTGTGTACGAAGGCTGCGGGGAACCCACCCAGATCATATCGTTATATTCCTGCGAAACGATCATGATGTTGAACTGTTCCTGTGAGCTTGTGGTGGATGCGCAGGTCCATTCGATATGTACATTTGTCAATTCCTCATACAGCTTATTTGCAGTGATCTCGTTTGGATCTTCATAAAATGTGGATGTCCATGCTCTCCACGCCGTCAGGGTCGATGAATCATCGGTGAGAGGCACAGTATTCACAAATTCTGTATTATCTATTTCTGCTTGTACTGCTGTAGAAGCTTCGGTCGTTGCGGCTGTAGTTTCTGTAGTAGCGGCAACAGTCGTCTCCACATCGCCGCACGCTGTGAGAGGAACCACCAGTGATACTGTAAGGATCAGCATCAACGTAAACGCCGCCGCTTTTGTTATTTTTTTCATTTTAAAACTGCCTCCTTTTCTATATTTGATATGACCGTATGATCGTACGATTCAGATCTGTGGCTATAGGATAAAGCTAAACACATCCTAAATCAAGTGACAGTTCATTGACTAACACTATCATTTTTTACAGCACAGGCATTTACGCCGCCTGTAGACGGGCAACAAATGCATCATATGGCTTTCAGAAATTGCAACAACATTATATTGTAAAAACATCTAAATTTAAAGATCAAATTTTATTTTATCCAAACTTTATATAGGGAAAATCAAAAAATGATAGTGCTTGTCAAAAAAATTAAAGTATCAGCTTTTTTATATTTGTGATAAGATACACCTGTATTTAATTGCTGGTATCACATAGCCGATGTCACATTTTTGCAATTATCAAAATGGAGGGATCAGAGTTGAAGATGCTGATCGAACGATTGCGAAACTCAAAATTTAAATCTTTGTGTTACAAATGGATGTACTCATATATGCTGCTTGCAGTTCTGCTGTTCGCAGTGATGATTCTGTTTTATATGCTGTCAAAAAGCTCAATAACCAGAGCTATAGACAAAAACTACAGCCTTATGCTTTCGCAGATCACTACCATAATGGATGCACATCTGAACAACGGAAAAACTGTTGCAAGCGGCTTTTTTAACGACAGGAATATAAAAGATATTGCGACCAATGGTAAGGATAGATTCTCTCTCAGGAGCGTTGATTCGGCTATACATATAAAAAACGAGCTTGAAAGGTATACTCTTCTGTTCAGGGACGCAAATAGCGCCTTTATCTTTTTCCCTGAAGCCGAGCTGCTTATTTCGGCGGATGGTATAAGACGGCTCGACCTGTTCAGTCTTACCGAGAACACATATGACTTTGAAAGCGGCTTGATGGAATCGATCACCGCTGGAAAAGAGTTAGAAGAATGTATGGTCGGCGGCAACTATATAACTCTCACTATCCCGGTCAGCATCGGAAAGAACCGGGCATATCTCGTCTATCCGACAAGCTATACATGGGTACAGAAGAACGCACTGACAGAAGCGTTTGCGGACAGCAGCAATGGAACGGTATTCGCTATCGCTCTAAATAAAAATGTATACGTAAATCAAAATGGAAATTTTACTTTGATCGGAACTGCCAATGAGCTAAAGAGCGATGATATGATATGGCTGTCTGAGACCACAGACGCGGCAGGTCTGTCACTGATGATCGGTGTACCAACGGACGAATATATGTATCTGCTCAAATGGATGCGGGATCTTCTGCTTATTCTGCTGGTGTGCGGCGCAGCTGTGAGTCTGGCATTGTCATTTTTCATGACCGAGCGCCAATACAAACCAATTAAAGAGATATCATCATTCCTGCGTGACACGAACGGTGCCGAGGAAGTTCCGGGGGATGAATATGACTTTATCTCCAGCAACATAAGGCAGTTGAAAAAGCGGTATGAGATAACCGCTCTCACAAATGAAGAGATAGAACAGAAGCTTGCTGTGACATTGCTGCTGCAGAAAAGCAGTATCAGCGGAAGTGTTATGAAAAAGCTGGGAATATCAGATAAGTGCAGCCATTTTAATGTGGTTCTTGTTAGAGTGGATGATGAAGGGATATACTCGGATGAACATGGAGCGGACGAACACTGTGGGATAATAGTACAAAACATAATAGGCGAATTGCTATATGGAGACGGACCAAGATATATTGCTGAAATTGGGCAAAGTTTGGCTTTTCTGCTCTGCTCCAAAACATCGAACATGCAGGCAGCGGAGAAGCTGGAGTATGCAGTATCTGCGATATACGATAATTTTCAGATAATATGCACCGCTATCGTGGGCACAGAAGTAGAGAGCATCAACAACATAAGGGATGTATACTTTGAGGTGGTGGACACGATGGACGCTGCACGCTATGCTGTTGCTCCCGGAAAAGTGCTGAACATCCCGGCGCTCGATATGAGCTTTAGTGAAAATATTTCCGGAAGCGACCTGCTGGCACTGCAGCGGAAAATTTTCAACTCGTTGATGCTGATGAATTATGAGGAAGCTGAAAATTTGATAATACAGCTCATTGAAGCACCGGCTTCCGGCAAAAGTGAAACCATACTGCGAAACCGGATTTTGTTCTTGTCAGATTTCATTGCACGCGTAATAGATGAGCAGGCTGATAAAACAGGTTCCGCTCTGCCTGAAAAACTGATCGAAAAGCTGGATCATCTGACCATAATACGTACAAAAGAGGAATTTATTGCTGCTACTCGACAGATTCTTAAACTGTTGAAAAGAAGCACAGAAGAAAAATTAAAAGGAAGAGAAGGGAGCGATGTTATTAGATACATATATAACAATGCATATCGCTCTGATATGAATATCAGTCAAATAATCGAGACTCTCGACATATCCCAATACGACCTTTCCCGTATCGTGATGCAGCATAGTGGACTTACTCCATTGAATTTTATCCAGCAGCTTAGGATGGAGAAAGCAAAGGAGCTGCTGATAGATACCGATCGCACTGTTGCCTCGATAGCTGAAATGTCGGGATTTTCCAACGATTTAGCGCTGATCCGTGCGTTTAAAAAGTATGAAGGTATTACGCCGTCACAGTACCGGAAGAAAGATTTTTTGTAATATGATAAGAAATCCTGCCGCGTCTGTCCATCGGGACAGACGCGGCAGGAACAATGGAATAAAATCGCTTTACAACTATAAGCGATTTCCAAACCTGCATGAGATGTCATGGAGAAGTGGAGTTTCTCTGGAATGGAGTCCATTACAGCATACACATCGCAATGAAAGAATTTATATTTCCCATAGCGGAATTCAGGAAACGGAACGATCTTTTGCAACATCTGGGGATATCCTTGAATAGGAGGTAGACTCTTACCAACTGCGGGATATTATCACAAAGGTTACTGTTGTGTTTCGGTCAGTTTAATCAGTTTAATGTAAAGCCTTTTACTTGCTGCTTTAAAGCCAT
>CALXAZ010000030.1 GCA_944386395.1 uncultured Clostridia bacterium | reverse complement strand
AACTTTTCCGTGAGAATGTTCAGCATACGGCTCTTATAGCTTCTGTTCTGCCGGAATTCCTTGTATAGCTCGATGAGGCTGCTGCTTTCGCTAAAACCATCAGTTTTGAACATAATATATGAGTTTTTTCTTGGGTCGTATAGGGAATGGGTAAAAAACTGCGAAAGGATATCCTTTTGGGACAGTACACCCAAAAAGGCTGTGTCAAAAGTACTGCGGCGCACTATCAGGTTTAGCATTATGCAGTCATCGGTAAAGGCGCTGATAGCGTGTACCGTTCCGGGAGCTATTATGGAAATATCTCCCGAGTTCATTTTCACAGCATGTGACGATATGTGGTTTGTGCAGCATCCATTCAGCACACAGACAATTTCAAAATAGTTGTGTGAGTGAAGAAAGGGTGGAAGGTATCGGCAGTGAATATTTATATCAACATCAAATTCTGCCGGTATCATGTTATCTTCCACAAGCAGATCGAGCACATATTTTGGTATTACCTGTTCGTATTCTTCGCTCAACATCAGAAAGGTTTTATGTATATTTGATGGAGGGGCAGGAATGTCAAGCCCAAGATCAGGTCGTGAAAAAAATAAATCCTTAAGAAGTTGTTCAGTTTCGGACAGCGGAAGAAGATGTGAAAGATAATCTTTCATGCTGATAAGACCTCCTTCGGGAAGTTTTATATAAATTAATGATATAATATTTTTACATTAAAAGCAAGTTCGGCTCATACCAGGTTAAGAGCTGGCTGCGGTAAAGGAGATTTATATGGGCGAAATATTTAAAAATCTAAAAAAGGTTAATTACGAAGGACCAAAGAGCACAAACCCTTACGCATTCAAGTTTTACGATGCAGATAGGGTTATCCTTGGTAAGGCGATGAAGGAGCATTTGCCGTTTGCAATGGCATGGTGGCACAACCTCTGTGCTGAGGGTACAGATATGTTTGGAGTGGGAACGGCCGATAAAAGTTTTGGAGCAGAGCCTGGAACGATGGAGCACGCGAAAGCAAAAGTTGATGCTGGCTTTGAATTTATGGAGAAGCTTGGTATAGAGTATTTCTGTTTCCACGATGCAGATATTGCCCCTCAGGGGAAAACCATAGCTGAGAGCAACAAAAATCTTGATGAGATTTCGGACTATATCCTTGAAAAGATGAAAGAGACTGGCAAGAAATGCCTTTGGGGAACAGCAAATATGTTTGGCGCTCCAAGATTTATGAATGGTGCTGGTAGTACAAATTCAGCGGATGTATTTGCGTTTGCAGCAGCACAGGTAAAAAAGGCTCTGGATCTCACTGTGAAATTTGGGGGAAGAGGATATGTGTTCTGGGGAGGCAGAGAAGGGTATGAGACGCTGCTGAATACCGATATGAAGCTTGAGCAGGAAAATATTGCTACTCTTATGAGAATGGCAGTGGAATATGGACGCAGTATAGGTTTTGATGGAGATTTTTATATCGAGCCAAAGCCAAAGGAGCCAATGAAACATCAGTATGACTTTGATGCTGCAACAGCGATAGGTTTTCTCCGTCAGTATGGGCTTGATAAGGATTTCAAAATGAATATTGAGGCAAATCATGCGACTCTTGCAGGGCATACATTTGCGCATGAGCTTCGCGTATCCGCAATAAATGGGATGCTGGGTTCGATCGATGCAAACCAGGGAGACTATCTGCTAGGCTGGGACACTGACCAGTTTCCATCCGATGTATACGAAACTACAATGTGCATGTATGAGGTGCTGAAAGCCGGAGGAGTTACTGGCGGGTTTAACTTTGATGCCAAGAACCGCCGTCCCTCCAATACTCCAGAGGATATGTTCCTTGGATACATCCTTGGAATGGATAGCTTTGCACTTGGACTTATAAAGGCGGCGGCTATCATCGAGGACGGGAGGATCGATGAATTTGTCAAGGAGAGATATTCTAGCTACAGCAGTGGGATAGGAGCGAAAATACGTGCTGGGGAGACAAGTCTTAAGGAGCTGGCAGAATATGCAGAAAAGCTTGGCGCGCCGGATATGCCAGGAAGCGGCAGACAGGAATATCTGGAGAGCATAGTAAATAGTGTGCTTTTTGGTAACTAGGAGGCATGGATGAGATATTTAGCGGGGATAGATCTCGGAACATCAGCGGTTAAAGCCGCCATATTCAGCGAGAAAGGCAAACTCATATCCTCTGCGTCTGTCGAGTATCCGCTCTATCAGCCAAGAAATGGTTGGGCAGAGCAGGAGCCGGAGGACTGGTATAATGGAGCCGTGTCTGCTATAAAGACAGCCGTGGCTGATAGCGGAGTAGATCCGGCAGATATCGTATCAGTGGGAATGTCGGGTCAGATGCATGGGCTTGTTATGCTAGATAGGAGCGGTCAGCCGCTCCGTCGTTCGATAATCTGGTGCGACCAGCGCACTGCTGAGGAGTGCAGGGAGCTCACGGAGAAGCTTGGATATGATAAACTGATAGAGATTACTGCCAATCCGGCGCTTGCTGGGTTTACAGCATCAAAAATACTCTGGGTAAAGAAAAATGAACCGGAAATTTTTGGGAAATGTCGGTATATACTTCTGCCGAAAGATTATTTGAGATACAGGCTTACCGGTGAGCTTGCCACAGAGGTGTCAGACGCTTCAGGGATGCAGCTTTTGGATATAGCTCATCGCCGTTGGTCACCGGAGATGCTGGAAGCAGTGGGCATTACGGAAAATATGCTTGGAAAGGTCTATGAGTCTCCGGATATAACAGGATATATAACTAAAGAGGCGTCGCAAGCTACTGGTCTGCCGGTGACGGCATGTGTTGTTGGTGGAGCGGGGGATAATGCTGCTGCTGCTGTTGGAAGTGGGATAGTTACAGTAGGAAAAGCGTTCACAACTATTGGAACATCGGGAGTTGTATTTGCACACACAGATGAGCCTGTTCTTGACAGAAGAGGACGAGTGCATACCTTTTGCTGTGCGGTGCCCGGCAAATGGCATGTGATGGGTGTAACGCAGGCGGCGGGACTTTCTCTCAAATGGTTTAGGGATAATTTCTGCTCTGCGGAGGTTGAGACAGCAAGATTGATGGGTATAGATCCGTATGTGCTGATGGATAAAGAAGCCGAAAACTCTCCGCTTGGAGCGAATGGTCTATTGTACATGCCTTATTTAATGGGAGAGAGAACGCCTCATCTTGATTCTGAATGCAGGGGAGCGTTCATAGGACTTTCTGCTGCGCATAGCAGGGGGGATATGATACGTGCTGTAATGGAGGGAGTCGCTTTTTCTCTTCTGGATTGTGAGGAAATATTCTCTGAAATGGGAATAAAAATCAATGAGATGTATGCCTGCGGCGGCGGAGGCAGAAGCAAGGTCTGGCGCGGAATGCTTGCAGACATGTATGGATGCAAGGTTAAAACGCTAAAAAGCAGCGAGGGTGCAGCGCTTGGGGCTGCGATATTGGCAGCTACTGGAGCTGGGATATATCCTTCTGTGGAAAATGCGTGCTCGGCAATGACTGAGGAAGGGGATATCATTGCTCCTGACAAAGAGCGAACCGATGGATATCGTGAGCTTTATTGTGTATTCAAAGAGGTATATCTCGCATTAAAAGATATTTTTCCTAAACTTGCTCCGTGGAGAAGGTAGGATTTAAGGCAATTATTTAAGATGGCAGATATACGAGTATATAAAAGGAGAGGCTAAAGGTAGCTACTCACAAAACAATATTAACAATAAACAGTATTAGGGTAACTGCCGTACAGGTTGCAGTAGAAAGCGGGTAATAGGTCCATATCCTCTTGCCCGCTTTTCTATGTTGAGAGGAACACTGAACCGTCATTTTCCGCGTGCAAGGGATATTGAGAATGCCTGTAAGGCACTCTGTAAGTCGTATGAATACAAGCCTATGCCGCTCTAAATTATAGCAAGGGGCTACTATTAAAGCTTTTATCGCTAGGGGTGCTCGATAACATCATTTCTCCACAAATAGTAAATAATACCAAACGCCCATGCAGCACAAAACCGCATGGGCGTTTGGTATGTGAATTATAAAATGAAACTATATAATTTGTGCGTCCGGCTATTGGATAACTGATATATTCAGTTTTTACACTTATGATTGTTTACCTCTTGCATTTAGGGGAAGATAGAGCAAGATTTAACAAGATCGTATTCTTTCTGATTTACGTGTGAGTTTTGCCGTTGTGCAGGCAAGGCAAATAATGGCTTTTTGTCTTTCTGGCATTT
>CALXAZ010000029.1 GCA_944386395.1 uncultured Clostridia bacterium | reverse complement strand
TCTACTGCGAAATGGATTATATTCTCAACGACGAAGTTGATGATCAGTTCCGCCTCCATCTCACATTCGATAGCGGAATAACAGCCCTTATTGAAGTAGGCACAGTCCACTTTATCACAGGAACGCGTTGGTACATGTGCGGCACGGATGGTACAACTCGCATTGAAGAGATTAATACTCAGGCTGGCGAAACCGTCCTTCTCCGTTCATGGGATGGCAAAGATACAAAACCCATCGTTACCGGTGCCGGTCTCACCAAAACTATGGCTCCACGTATAGACGACTCTATCGCGAGGGTCCACCTGCCCATTGTTCATCCTGATTACGATGAGTTCTACCACAATTTCTTTGATGTTGTCGAAGGTAAGGCAGAGCAGATAGTTAAAACAACAGAGGCTCTCCGTGTTCTGCGACTTATCGAAGCTGCTTTCAAATCCGCTGAATTAGGTCAAGTAGTTGATTTCGAATAATCCATGTATGGCAGTGCGGATCGGGCTTCCGGTCCGCACTGTGTTTTTTAGAAAGGAGCCGACATATGGCTACTATTCAAGATGTTGCTAAACTTGCCGGCGTATCCACTGCCACTGTTTCCAGAGTACTCAATAATAACTATAAAGTTAGTGAACGCCGAAAAAAGCTTGTGTTAGATGCTGTAAAAGCTTTAAATTATCAACCTAATATAATCGGACGCAATCTCAGCCGAAGTGAAAACAGAACTATACTCGTTGTCTCTGGATCAATTCACAACGGTATGCTTCGCGGCGCGCATCAGGCAGCGGCTGAGCTAGGATATGATGTTATATTGTCCTATTCTCCAACTGCAGATGAGTCTGAAGCTTTAAAGTATTTTAACAACGGCTTTGCTGGAGGAATAATTATTATGGGGTTCCGGGCAAGCGATTCCACACTTGAGGAGCTGATAAAAAATTATCCTGTAGTTATGTGCGCTGAATATATGGATATACCAGAGGCTAACTTGGTATCCATTCATGATGACAAAGCATGCTATGACCTAACTGCAATGCTAATAGAACAGGGACGCCGCCGGTTTGGGTTTATGGCGCCAAAAGGTCGTCCCGGTCATACTATAAACTTTGCCAAAGTGCGTGAAGAGGGGTTTCGACGAGCGCTTCAAGATTATGATATCCCCTATTATCCGGAGTTGGTATTTAAGCCGGATAATGTGACCGACTACCTGTCAAGAGTAGAGCTTGCACAGCTATATGTAGATATGGGACCGGAAAAACGCCCTGATGCAATTATCTGTGCTCAAGATTCATTTGGGGTAGCCTGTATAAACACTTTTAAAAATGCGGGGATCCGTGTACCGGATGATATCGCTGTCACCGGATACGATAATTCAGAAATTTCTGTAATGTGTTCCCCTGCCCTCACAACTGTGGATCAACCATTTGTTGAAATGGGCGCAGAGTCAGCGAGAATGCTTATTTCTATCATGAATAATGAAAAAAATATTCAAAGAAGAATTTTTCTTGATCACAAGCTTATGATACGCGGTTCTACCGACAAGACAAAACAATAGAAACTGGTGCATAGATGAAAATAATTGACTTTCACACGCATACTTATCCGGATAAGATTGCACAATCAGCTATTTTAAAGCTAGAATCTATTATTAATGCAAAAAGCTATTGTAGCGGGAAATATTTGGATACCATAGTACAGATGAGAAACTGGGGAATAGACGGTTTTGTCCCGCTCAACATCGTTACAAATCCATCCCAACATAAGGCTTCAATTGAGTATAGCGCTTCACTTAAGGCCAAAAACGTGTTTCCATTTGGCTCTGTATACCCTTTGAGTCTGGAAGCGATTCCAGCACTCGATGATATAAAATCTGCTGGACTGTTTGGGGTTAAGCTGCATCCGGATTACCAGGGTTTTATGGTTGATGATGAAGCTGTTTTTCCTGTATACGAAAGGTGCGAGGCTCTAGGTCTACCTATAATTTTTCATTCAGGATTTGATTTTATTTCTCCAAATCTTGTTCACTGCTCGCCTCAGTCACTGGCAAAGGTTGCGGATATCTTTCCAAATCTCACCATAATTGCTGCACACCTTGGAGGATATAGGCGCTGGGATGATGTAGAAAAATATCTTGTGGGAAAGGAAAATGTATGGTTTGATACGGCGCTTCTATATGGAATAATTGAAAGGGCTCAGGCACGGCGCATAATCATTGCCCACAAAAAGGTGCTTTTTGGAAGTGATTGCCCGTGGCACTCACCAAAGGAGGAAGCTGCGTTTATCCGCTCTCTTAGCCTTGGCGAAGAGCTTCTTGATAAAATATTCTCTGAAAATGCAATTAAGCTCTTAAATATCTAAAATTTGCATATTTTTATTTGTTAATTTCTTATAAAAACATTTCGATAATTTAGATAAAATAACTATTGAGTTCACTGAATGTTTAGACTAAAATCTAGTTGTTCCGAAATATTTTTATAGGAGCTGAGATTATGGAAGCTTTTTTTAAACTAAAAGAAAACGGTACCAATGTCAAAACCGAGATCATTGCAGGTATCTCGACCTTTATGACGATGGCTTACATTATTGCCTTAAACCCCAATCTTCTCACCAATTTCGATGTAGGATCATCGCTTTGGAACGCTGTTTTTATGGCAACCGTTATCTCTGCTGCCATAGGTACAATACTGATGGCTCTGCTTGCAAACAAACCATTTGCTCTCGCTCCTGGTATGGGTCTAAACTCATATTTTGCAACAGTTGTAGCAAGCATATCTGCTGCTGCCGCTATCACATATGAAGAAGCTTTTGGAGCAGGGCTTTCGATCATATTGATATCTGGTATTTTGTTTACCGTCCTTACTATTTTGAAGATACGTGAGAAAATTGTTGCTGCCATTCCGCAGGCAGTACGTCTTGGCATACCTGCCGGTATTGGTCTTATGCTAATCAATGTTGGGCTTACCACTAACGCCGGGGTGTATACCGACGATGGGGGTCCCTTCTACATGCTCACTCACTTCTTCTCAAATGGAGCCAGCGCTACCGCCTCTACTATGGGTAGCGCATATCCAATGATGGTCCTTTATGTGGTGACGATGTTTATAGGCATCTTTGCAATTGCCATACTTAGTCACCATAAGATAAAAGGAGCTGTATTGCTTGGTATGCTTATATCCTCTGTTGTATATTGGATAGGATCTTTCGCTCTGGGAAGCAATCCGTTTGCCTCTTTGAGCAACGCAAGCTTTATTCCCCCATTCAGGGATATGTTTGAAACTACATTTTTTTTTTTTTTTTTCAGCTCTCTGTTTTCTATTGGGGTATTTACTGCCGTTATGACGATCATTTCCTTCTGTATGGTCGATATGTTTGACACAATAGGTACCCTTTATGGCACCGCAAAACGCGCAAATATGCTTGATCCCAAAACTGGTGAAATGCCAAATATGAACAAGGCAATGCTCTCCGACTCTATTGCAACTATGGTCGGAGCTGCCACAGGTACATCTACCGTTACTACTTTTATAGAATCCGCTGCCGGTGTCGAAGAAGGCGGACGAACAGGTTTGACATCACTTGTAACAGCCATTCTTTTTCTCTCCTGCATGTTTATTGCACCGATTGCCGCTTTGATTCCCGCTCCTGCTACATCAGCAGCTCTTGTTTATGTTGGAACATTGATGCTTGCCTCTCTTAAAGAGGTTGATTATACTGATGTTTCCGCAACGGTGCCTGTTGCACTTTTGCTGATATTTATGCTTGGCACGTCTGGTATAGGAAACGGGATAGGAATAGGTCTTATTTCTTATTCAATTATAAAAATATGCACAGGAAGGGTAAAGGATGTGTCTTTCCTCACC
>CALXAZ010000028.1 GCA_944386395.1 uncultured Clostridia bacterium | reverse complement strand
ATGCGTACCTTCCACACCGGCGGTATTGCTGGCGGTGATATTACGCAGGGTCTTCCGCGCGTTGAAGAGCTATTTGAGGGGCGCAAGCCGAAACGTCTTGCAGTTATGGCCGAGGGTAGCGGTATTGTCCGCCGCGAGGAGCCGAGAAGAGCGGGTCAGCGCAGCCTGTCCATAACCAACCAGGAGACGGGCGAGGTTGTCATGATGCAGATACCGTTTGGCTCGACTATGAAGGTCCGCGACGGGTCGATAGTGGAGGAAGGAGACGAGCTTACCGAAGGATCTCTCAATCCGCATGATATACTGCGTATTAAAGGCACAGCAGCTGTGCAGAATTATCTTATACGCGAGGTACAGAAGGTCTATCGCCAGCAGGGCGTTGACATAAACGACAGGCATATAGAGGTGATTGTCCGCCAGATGATGAGAAAGATAAAGGTGGACGATCCGGGCGATACAGATATTCTGATAGGTAGCCAGGTTGATCTGCTTGAGTTTGAGGAAGCAAACAGAAAGATACAGGAGCGCATAGATGCAGGCGAGGAGGGGCTTTCCCCCGCTATCGGAACACCGGTGCTAATGGGCATAACGAAGGCTTCGCTTGCGACGGATTCGTTCCTTTCAGCCGCCTCCTTCCAGGAAACGACAAAGGTGCTCACCGATGCCGCGATAAAGGGTAAAGTTGACCATCTTGTTGGATTGAAGGAGAATGTTATAATCGGAAAGCTTGTGCCGGCAGGATCAGGTATGGAAATTTATCGTGATTTTGATATGGAAGTGGAAAACAACGAGCCTGAAGACAGCTTTGGAGACAGCTTCCCGGCAGCGGATGCAGACATCTAGAACCCGGTCCGACAAAAATAGACCAAAAGGGGATGTAAAAATCCCCTTTTGGTTTAATAAATTGCCAACTTTTTAGAATTTTGGATAGAAAGTGAAGCAAACTGTTGACTTTAAGGGGTTTAGGTGTTATAATTTTCGAGCGTGTGGCGATTTGTGCCTGTTGAACGGAGGGTAAAAATTGCTTACAGAACTTGAACATGGCAGCAAAGTAGTGGGGCTCAATCAGTCCCGCCGGGCGATAAGCGGGGGGCGTGCCCGCGTGGTTTTTCTGGCGGAGGACGCAAGCCCATTTATTATTAGTGAAATAGAGGAGCTCTGCCGTAAAAACGGTGTGGAGCTTGAGTATGTACCTACGATGCGCCAACTCGGACGTGCCTGTGGGCTGTCAGTAAGCTCGGCTGTGGCAGCGTCTGTAAAGAAATGATTTCTTACCGGGAAACCGGAGAAATAAAACTTGCCGGAAAGCCGGCATATTTTTGAGGAAAGGAGGAAACTCAATGCCCACATTTAATCAGCTCGTTCGCAAGGGAAGGGAAACCGTCACCTCAAAGTCGACTGCCCCTGCCCTTCAGAAGGGACTCAACACCCTGAGAAACAAGCAGACAGATCAGTCATCTCCGCAGAAGCGCGGTGTATGTACCGCAGTAAGAACGGCAACCCCGAAAAAGCCAAACTCTGCACTCCGCAAGATTGCCCGTGTGCGTCTTTCAAACGGCATAGAGGTTACGGCCTATATTCCGGGCGAAGGACACAACCTTCAGGAGCACTCTGTTGTAATGCTGAGAGGAGGTCGTGTAAAGGATCTGCCTGGTACACGTTACCACATTATCCGTGGTACGCTTGATACGCAGGGCGTTGCAAACCGCAGACAGGCTCGTTCCAAGTACGGCGCAAAGCGTCCGAAGGTCGGTGCCAAGTAAGGAAAGTTTATATCGTGACGCAAGACCGCGGTAGAACCCGGTCGGTTTTGCCCTGCGTTTTAATATATATTATGTATTGAACCTCAGGGGCAACAGCGGAAGATGACACTTTCGAGTACCTATGAAATCATGAATTTTGAAGGAGGGAAGTTAAGTGCCCAGAAGAGGAAATGTCCCTAAGAGAGATGTACTTCCGGATCCGATGTACAATTCCAAGCTTGTCACAAAGCTCATCAATAGTATTATGTACGATGGAAAGAAGGGAACCTCCCAGAAGGTTGTGTATGGTGCATTTGACATCATAAAGACCAAGATGGATAAGGACCCGCTGGAAGTTTTTGAAGCAGCACTTGAAAACATTATGCCTGTATTGGAGGTAAAGGCACGCCGCGTTGGCGGGTCTACCTACCAGGTGCCTATGGAAGTGCGCCCTGAGCGCCGCCAGACACTGGGGCTTCGCTGGCTGACGCAGTATTCCCGTCAGAGAAGTGAAAAAACAATGAAAGAGCGCCTCGCAGGCGAAATTATGGACGCAACCAACAACCTTGGCAACTCCGTTAAAAAGCGCGAGGAGACCCACAGGATGGCTGAGGCAAACAAGGCGTTTGCCCACTACCGCTGGTAATTTCTGAAGTCGCCTGAATGGAAGGAGAAAATTCATGCCAAGAGCATATCCGCTAGAATTAACAAGAAATATTGGTATTATGGCTCACATCGACGCCGGAAAAACCACCTGTACAGAGCGTATTCTTTTCTACACCGGAAAGAACTATAAGATAGGTGAAACACACGATGGTTCGGCAACGATGGACTGGATGGAGCAGGAGCAGGAGCGTGGTATCACGATCACCTCGGCGGCGACCACATGCTTCTGGGGCGGCTCAGAAAACCAATATCCAAAGCACCGTATCAATATAATAGACACTCCCGGACACGTTGACTTTACTGTTGAGGTTGAGCGCTCACTGAGGGTACTCGACGGGTCTGTAACGGTATTCTGCGCAAAGGGAGGCGTTGAGCCTCAGTCTGAGACTGTTTGGCGTCAGGCAGACCACTATGGAGTACCGCGCATGGCGTTTGTCAATAAGATGGACATCATGGGTGCGGATTTCTATAATGTGCTTGATATGATGCACGACAGGCTAAAGGCAAATGCTGTTGCCATGCAGCTGCCGATAGGGGCAGAAAGTGACTTTATTGGGGTCATAGATCTGCTGGAAATGAAGGCTCATATATATGAGGACGACCTGGGAAAGGTAGTCAATATTACCGACATTCCGGAAGATATGAAGGAAATAGCCGAGGAATACCATGAGAAGCTTGTCGAGTCGGTGTCGGAGCTTGATGACGACCTGATGACAAAATATCTCGAGGGAGAGGAAATCACCATTCCCGAGCTTAAGAAGGTCATCCGTAGGGCTACTATTGCAAATGAGCTGGTGCCTGTATTGTGCGGAACGGCCTACCGCAACAAGGGCGTTCAGCAGCTTCTCGATGCAATTATAGATTATATGCCAGCCCCGACAGATATACCTGACATAAAGGGTGTCAATCCCGACACGGGGGAGGAGGACAGCCGTCCTTCATCCGACGAGGCGCCATTTGCAGCCCTCGCGTTTAAGATTGCTACAGACCCGTTTGTCGGGAAGTTGGCGTTTTTCCGTGTGTATTCAGGAACAATAAATGCTGGCGCTTCAGTGTATAATTCCACCAAGGGAAACCGTGAGCGTCTGGGGCGTATAGTGCAGATGCACGCAAATCACCGCGAGGATATTGAAACGGTCTATTCTGGAGACATAGCAGCTGCGGTTGGTCTAAAGAATACAACTACAGGTGATACGCTATGTGACGAGAAAGCGCCGATAGTTCTTGAGTCGATGGAATTCCCGGAGCCGGTTATCCGTGTTGCGATAGAGCCAAAGACGAAGGCGGGTCAGGAAAAAATGGGTATTGCCCTGTCCAAGCTGGCCGAGGAGGATCCGACATTCCGCACCTACACTGATGAGGAAACAGGGCAGACTATAATCGCTGGTATGGGTGAGCTCCATCTGGAGATAATTGTTGACCGTCTGTTGCGTGAGTTTAAGGTGGAGGCAAATGTTGGCGCGCCGCAGGTGGCCTACAAGGAGACAATACGCAAGAGTGTTGATCAGGAGACCAAATATGCCCGTCAGTCGGGTGGTAAGGGACAATATGGTCATGTCAAGATTATTGTCGAGCCAAACGAGTCTGGCAAGGGCTATGAGTTTATCAACAAGATCGTCGGCGGTGCCATACCGAAGGAGTATATTGCTCCTATTGATCAGGGTATCCAGGGTGCGATGCAGTCCGGCGTACTTGCAGGATATAACGTAGTTGATGTAAAGGTCACGCTGTATGACGGCTCATACCATGAGGTTGACTCGTCCGAAATGGCATTTAAGATTGCCGCCTCCATGGCGTTCAAGGAGGCGTGCAGGAAGGCGGATCCGGTGCTTCTCGAGCCGATAATGCACGTTGTGGTAAATGTGCCGGAGGACTATATGGGAGATGTTATCGGCGACCTGAATTCCCGCCGTGGGCAGATAAACGGAATGGAGACACGTTCCGGTGCACAGGTTATAGATGCGTTTGTTCCGCTCAGCGAGATGTTTGGATATGCAACAGATCTCCGCTCCCGCACACAGGGACGTGGACAGTATACGATGGAGCCCAGCCATTATGTTGAGCTTCCAAAGAGCTTGCAGGAGAAGATTGTTGCACAGCGTGCTCCCAAAGCCTAAGTTTAAAAGTTTTTATGTGAAAAACTATTGCATTATACCGTATTTTACGGTACAATCGGCATATACGCATGGTGAAATTAAATCAGAAGCAGTTTATTTGATATAAGGAGGTTTCCATTAATGGCAAAGGCAAAATTTGAAAGAACCAAACCCCATGTTAATATCGGAACCATTGGTCACGTTGACCACGGCAAGACAACTCTGACAGCTGCCATAACAAAGGTCCTGTCTTTCCAGGGCAAGGCTCAGTTTGAGGACTATGCCAACATCGATAAGGCTCCGGAAGAGCGTGAGCGTGGTATTACCATCAACACAGCTCATGTTGAGTATGAGACGGACAAGCGCCACTATGCGCATGTTGACTGCCCCGGTCATGCTGACTATGTTAAGAACATGATCACTGGTGCCGCTCAGATGGACGGCGCTATCCTCGTTGTTTCTGCTGCTGACGGTCCGATGCCTCAGACCCGTGAGCATATCCTGCTTGCCCGTCAGGTTGGTGTTCCGTCGATAGTTGTTTATATGAACAAGGTTGACCAGGTTGATGACGAAGAGCTTCTCGAGCTTGTTGAGATGGAAGTCCGCGAGCTTCTCTCTGCATATGACTTCCCGGGCGATGAGATTCCGATAATCAAGGGCTCCGCGCTGAAGGCTCTCGAGTCCACATCCACAGACCCGAATGCTCCTGAGTATGCTTCCATTCTCGAGCTTATGGATGCTGTTGACGATTATATCCCCACTCCTGAGCGTAAGGCTGATCTTCCGTTCCTTATGCCTGTTGAAGACGTATTTACGATTACTGGTCGTGGTACAGTTGCAACGGGTCGTGTTGAGCGTGGTCAGATCAAGATGAACGAAGAAGTTGAGATCGTTGGTCTTATGGATGCTCCCCGCAAGACGGTTGTTACCGGTATCGAAATGTTCCGTAAGCTTCTCGACTATGCTGAGGCTGGCGACAACATCGGTGCTCTGCTCCGTGGTATTGCTAAGACAGATGTCGAGCGTGGTCAGGTTCTTGCAAAGCCCGGCTCAATTCATCCGCACACAAAGTTTAAGGGTCAGGTCTATGTTCTGACACAGGCTGAAGGCGGACGTCACACTCCGTTCTTTGCAAATTACCGTCCGCAGTTCTACTTCCGTACAACAGACGTTACAGGCGTTATCTCTCTGCCGGAAGGTGTTGAGATGTGCATGCCTGGCGATAACGTTGATATGGATGTTGAGCTCATCAACCCCATCGCTATCGAAGAGGGTCTCCGCTTCGCTATCCGTGAGGGTGGACGTACAGTTGGTTCCGGTGTTGTTATCGGTATCAATGCTTAATTAAAAGCTATTAAATGAGGAGTGGATATCCGCTCCTCATTTTTTGTAGGAGGAGGTGCGCTATGACAAGAGAAGAAATGCTTGGATATATTTTGGACAGCTATCCATACCGCGTGGTATTTGTGGACACCGACCATATAATCAGATACATGAATAAGGCTGCGAAATATCACTATTACGATGTTCGCGGCTACCGCGATCTGATTGGAAAGTCGATATTTGAGTGTCACAGTGAGAAATCGCGTGAAGCAATAATCGCGGCAGTGGAAAAGTTGAAAAATCATGGCAATGAAATATATCTTGGTGTAAGCGTTGGTAATGAGCGGAAGTACATAAATCCGGTCAGGGATGAAAAAGGAGAGCTTATAGGATACTTTGAGCGTTTTGAGATGAATCTTCAGAAGTGAGGAAAACGGCAGAGGCTTTACCCTCTGCCGTTTTTAGTACATTGGGGTTGCTGGAACAGCATAAAGAAAGTGCAAAGTAAGCATAAAAATTTTTTAAAAATTTTATAAATTTATTATAAAGAATGTCTTGACAAGGATAAAGCAGTTTGTTATAGTTTATTTTGCGGTTTAGTTGGAAAGCAGAGAAAATTTGTCGTTTTCCCGCTAGAATCATATAATTTTCGTTATACTTTTCGCCTTAAAATGCTTTCTGGCGGAAATTTGCAGATATGCCCAGAACAAAAAAGAAAGGAATGTTCCGTAAATGACAACCCTTATTCTGGTTATCTTTGCCGCCATCCTTGCTCTGGCGTTCGCAGCTTTCAATTTTTTCAAGGTCAGAAAAATGGATGAAGGCACCGACCGCATGATTGAGATTGCGGCAGCGATCCGCGTTGGCGCAAATGCCTTTATCCGCTATGAATACAAAATCCTGCTTATTGTTGGGATTTTTGTTGCACTTGCCCTTGGGCTTGCGGTTTCATGGTATACAGCAATATCATTTATTATTGGTGCCACCATGAGCGCAAGTGCTGGCTGGATAGGCATGAAGATAGCAACATATGCAAACGTCCGCGTCTCAAATACTGCCCGCACTACCCGTAAGCTTGGCGAAACGCTAAAAGTGGCTTTTCGAGGTGGCAGTGTTATGGGACTCTGTGTTGGAGGATTTGCCCTTTTGGGGCTTTTCCTGATATACCTCATTTTTGGCGTAGCGCTGGGGCAGCTCAGCCTCGAGAATTTTTCACTTACACGAAACTGGTTAGGTGTAGAGTTTGTCCCCTTTACAATGACGGTATCCGGGTATGCGCTGGGATGCTCAATAATTGCGATGTTTAACCGAGTTGGCGGCGGTATCTACACAAAGGCGGCTGACATGGGAGCCGATCTCGTCGGTAAGACAGAGGCGCACATCCCTGAGGATGACCCTCGAAACCCCGCTACGATAGCGGACAATGTCGGTGACAATGTGGGGGATGTTGCGGGTCTCGGGTCGGATCTGCTTGAAAGCTATGTCGGGGCCATTGCCTCGGCGATAATCCTTGCTTTCCATCTGTATCTCACGTCGGTTGCTACCGGAGGGATGATGACAGCTGAGCTTCTTCAAAAGCTTTTTCTATACCCTGTGACCTTTGCTGCATGTGGTATAATTGCATGTTGCGTTGGAGTTGCGTTTTTGCTGTTTAAGAGTGTTTCAGAGGACCCTCACAGCGAGCTGAATGGGGCAACATGGCTCTCTGCTGGACTTACTATCGTCCTTGGCTTTGTAGTGACATATTTCACATTTAGCGGAGATTCGACAATATCTAGTGTCAGCTTTAAGCTCGGGATGGTCTCACCGTGGCTTGCGGCTGCTGTTGGAGTGGTTAGCGGTGTTGTGATAGGCATGATAGCGGAATATTATACAAGCTATGATTTTAAGCCCACAAGAAAGATAGCCGAAGCATCTATCGAGGGAACGGCTCTAACTATTACACAGGGCATGGCAATCGGCATGAAGTCCTGTATGGCTCCCCTCATCGTCCTGGGGGCGGCAATAATCGTTTCATATTACTTTGCGGGGATGTATGGCGTTGCAATGGCAGCGGTTGGAATGCTCTCTTTTGTGACCGCAACGGTCTCCGTCGATACCTATGGTCCGATATCTGATAACGCCGGTGGCATTGCGGAGATGTCCGAGCTTGATCCTGAGGTGCGCGAGATCACCGATAAGCTCGACTCTGTAGGAAATACTACGGCAGCCATCGGCAAGGGCTTTGCAATAGGCTCGGCTTCGCTTGCGGCGTTGTCGCTCATGGTGTCATACCTCTATTCGTATAATGACCCATCTACCCCGCTTCTGCTCAATCTCATCGATCCGATGACGCTTGCGGGTGCGCTTGTCGGTGCGGCATTGCCGTTCCTGTTCTCGGGTATGCTGATAGAAGCTGTTGCCAAGGCAGCAAGGAAGATGGTTGAAGAGGTCCGCCGCCAGTTCCGAGAGATACCTGGAATACTCACTGGCGAGAAGGTTCCAGATTACAAGACGTGCATCGAGATATCCTCGCAGGGTGCGCTTGCAGAGATGAAATTCCCGTCGCTTATGGCAATACTAGTGCCTATAGTCACTGGATTTATCTTTGGACCCGAATTTGTGGGTGGAATATTGATAGGCGCAACAATCTCTGCCATTATGCTTGCTATATTTACAGGAAATGCGGGTGGCGCATGGGATAACGCAAAAAAGTATATCGAATCGGGAGGTGTAAAGGGGCATAGGAAGGGTTCGCCTGCCCACGACGCGGCAGTTGTGGGCGACACGGTAGGAGACCCGTTAAAGGACACCGTGGGTCCGTCACTTGACATCTTTATCAAGATAATGTCAAATGTTTCGCTTGTTGCCGTTTCGATATTTTCAAAATATAATATAGCTGATATACTTTCCAGGTTTTTTGGCTGATAGTAACCCCGGGCATTCTTGTGAAAAATGCCCGGGGTATTTATATTGTATATGTGCGCTGTGACGCATGGCAAGGGAAGTTAATATATTGGCGCAAAATGTTAATATACCGACTGTATGTGTAACAATAAAGGTTATAACACAAAAAAAGAAGAGATTGCACAAAAAAAGTTTGCAGATGTAACATAACTGTAACAAAAGTTATTGTTGAAAGATTTGGATATTATGGTATAATGTAGATAATCCAAGATAGGCGGGATAGGTGTGCCCAAATGCTGCGTTGGGCGGCGGTTCTGCCGACATAGGAAATTTGAAAAAGGAGAGTAGACAAATGAAGCATACTCTAAAGCGTATTTTGTCGATGTGTCTGGCGATTCTTCTGGTAGTCGGTCTGTTCCCGGTGGTTGCCAGTGCCGCGGGAACGGCTGAGTGGCCGGAAGCTTTCCCCACCACAATGTCAAAATACGACAAAGTCAGGGGTATTGATGCCGGTAGCCTGGGCAATACCGTGTACAATGTGCTTCTGCTGACCAGGGATGGTCGGATGGTCGGAGCCAATGGGCTTGACGCTGTCGATATGACAGAACTTGGTATTACCCAGACGGCTATGAATACACCGATTTATATTCCGGATTTTAGTGGATTCACATTCACTGGGAGCCCAGGTCAGAAGCAATTAAATTACACCGTGGATGGCACCACCTACTATCTGAGTGCTGATTTTAATACCGGTGAGGTGACTGCTACCACAGATTCCACAAGGATTACCAAGTGGGAGATAGGTAATAATGGCAGCGGCAATCAGCTGTACGCTAAGGACAATGAAAGCTCATATTATATAGCGTACGTAAATGATGAAGGTAAGCTGGCGATAAGCAGCACAAGTGTTGATTCTAATGCCGAGCTGTTTTTCTTCAAAAAGGACACTGCTTCCCTGACACTTTCCGAGATAGGTGTATCCCTTATAAATGGCGAGACAAAGTACACCTCCGGTGACACTGTAAGTGTTGATGACATCGCTGTTACAGCTACTTACAAGTCAATAGAAATCAATGTCCCGTCTGAGTTTGTACGGCTCAATGGTAGCGATTCGTACATAGTAAGAGAGGGATTCAACCATATCCCGGTACAGATCAATGGGATTGGTGGTCTTACTGAGGTCGTTGGTTTCCTCGACATCGACGCTGGCACGAGGCATACTGTCAATTTCTATGTTGATGGAAAGCTTTATGATTCTCAGGTAGTTGAGCACGGCGAAAATGCCACACGTCCTAATCCTGAGGAGTGGAAGCCGAGAGGTGAGGGATACATCTTTGGTGGATGGTATACCGATGACGGTACGTTTGAAGATCGGTGGTTCCCCTTTGAGGATTATGCCGTCACCGAAGATCTAAACCTGTATGCCAAGTTGGTGGCAAAGAAGAAAAACTTTAGACTTGGCACTGCTCTGAGGGATGTTATCGATAATATTGAATCGATAACTATCACTATCGATGGGGATGATGAGTACATTTACCCAGCTGACGATCCGAGTGAATTTGATCTGGGAGACGATATTTTAATCGAGTACGGTCAGGAAGTAAGGATCGCCATAGTCCCGAAAGAGGGAACGAAAATAGCGGGTCTTGGCTTCGAAAAGGAAAACCGGGAAGTCATGTTCAGCTATATTAATAACGATCCTGAGAATATGGTCGTTGGGTTTAAAATGCCCGAAAATAATATTATACTGAATAATATTGTCCTTGCTGAACCCGATCTCTATACCCTTTCGCTGACGGTTGAAGGCGAAGGCGGTCAGGCTCAGCTCAACCAGTACGCAGCAGAAGAGGGAGAAGAGATCGAGATTATGGTCTTCCCTGAGGCTGGCTATGAGCTGGATACTATCGCAGTAAATGGTGAGGAACTTAGCTCCGAGTATAGCTTTACAATGGAAGCTGAGGATACAGAAGTAGTAGTTACATTTGCGAAAAGCGAGCTTTCCACAGGGTTCTCAACTGACATGATTGTACCAGCAGAAGCTGCTGGTGGTGCATACATGACAGGGTTAACAGCTAATGTTGGTGATGAGATTACCATTAGCATAGGGGCAGATTTTATGAACCCCGAAGGAGCCAACGAAGGTTATAAGTTTGTGACTGCGGTCATCGTGGACACGGAAGGTAACCGCATACCCTATGAGCTCGACAGCTACGATGGCTATCCTACCGAAGTGTCTTTCACAATGCCCGGTAACGACATAGAAGATATCAAACTGTACTTTGAAGAAGAGGAATACCTCGTATCCACAGTTACAGAAGGTATGGGCTATATTGAACTGGACACATATGTCAGTAAAAATGGCGATGATATCACAGGTAAA
>CALXAZ010000027.1 GCA_944386395.1 uncultured Clostridia bacterium | reverse complement strand
GGTATTGACTCCATGGCGTGCAAAAACCTGAAACCCTTGTGCCACAAGTTCCGCCGCTACATCATCCTGGGTAGAGAGAGGATTACATCCTGTAACATATACCTCAGCTCCCGCATCTCTGAGGACTGTAGCAAGATTTGCCGTTTTTGCTTCTAGATGTATCGACATTGTAATTTTCATTCCACTAAACGGTTTTTCCTTTATAAATCGCTCCCTTATAGCGGAGAGCGCCGGCATATAGCTTCGCACCCAATCTAGCTTTTTTGCACCTGATGGAGACAGTCCGATATCCTTTATATCCGGCATTTTATATCCTCCCTTTCCCAAAACAGCAATAAAAAAAGACCCTGAAGGAGCCTTTAATTTAAAACGGCATCCCTATCGATGTCAGCCTTACCACCTTCTTCCCGGAACCCATCCGGACAGGTTGGTGTGAGGTCATCGAGCTGACTCTCTCGCTCACTCTTGATACGGAATTTTTAATTGTGATATGAGTATATCACATCGATTTCCAACTTGCAATAGTAGTAAGTGAAATAGTAAGAACAATAAGCAATTTTGTTAACTTTTTCACTTTACACTCTTTCTGATATTTGTTATCATGTTAAAAAGTTATAACTTTGAATAAATCTGGAGGTTTCTCTTATGGGTGAAGATATAAAGCTGATAGCTGCCCGCATTCGCGAGCTAAGAGATGTATATGGCTTTTCAGCAGATGAGATTGCATCTGAGCTGAAAATCAGCACAGATACTTATCTAAAATACGAAGAGGACGGATCTGATATCCCAATAAGCGTTCTCTATCATCTAGCAAACAAGTACCGCGTTAATTTGTCCGAGATACTCACAGGAACCACTCCCCGTCTTACTACTTTTTGTGTCGTTCCCGATGGTCAGGGTATCCGCGTAGACAGATATGCCCAGTATCATATGGAGAGCCTTGCCCACCGCTTTCCTGACAAGGTCATGGAGCCTATGCTCGTAATCCTTGAACCTCAGGAACACGAGCCTGCGCTTGTTACACATAAAGGACAGGAGTTTAATTATGTTCTAGATGGCAGTATTTACCTGCTTATTGATGAAAAAAAGCTCCTCCTCAACAAAGGGGATTGTGCCTATTTTGACCCCACACATCCCCACGGACAAATGGCTGCAAACGATTCTACTGCAACATTTTTAACGGTGATCACCGAAAAATCCAGCTCTCACCCGGAGGTACAAAATGCTTAGCAAATATCTTCCCAGAGCAGAATTTTCCTCTTATGAGGATTTTAAGCAAAATTACCGGGTAAATGTCCCGGACAATTTTAACTTTGGATTTGATATTGTTGATGGATGGGCTGAAATACAAGATGATAAGCCTGCACTTGTGTGGTGCGATGACCACGGAAACGAAAAGCAGTTATCTTTTGGCGAGATAAGCCGCATATCAAACAGAGTAGCCAACATGTTCTCCTCCTTTGGCATAAAAAAGGGCGACAGAGTTATGATGATCCTACGCCGCAGATGGGAATACTGGATATGCGCCACAGCTCTGCACAAGCTCGGAGCTGTGCTTATCCCAGGTTCCCTCCAGCTTACAACCAAAGACATCAAATACCGCGCCTCGGCAGCCGAGGTGCGCATGATCGTCGCTGTAAACGACCCATTTGTCATTGAACAGATAGAGGAAGCACTTCCCTCCTGCCCTTCAATTATCCAGAAGGTGATTGTTGCAGGCGAACGTGAAGGATGGATACCATTTGAAAACTGTTATGAATTTTCTGACAAACTTAAACGTCCAACAGGTGATGCCGCTACTAAAAACAGCGACCCGTTCCTAATATACTTTACTTCTGGCACTACCGGTATGCCTAAAATGGCAATGCACGATTACACATACCCCCTTGGACACATTGTAACAGCTAAATACTGGCAAAAGGTGCAGGAAGGTAAACTTCATATGTCAGTCTCCGATTCCGGATGGGCGAAATTTGGCTGGGGCAAAATTTATGGTCAATGGATATGTGGAGCTGTCATTTTTGCATATGATATGGACAAGTTTATTCCGGCAAAGCTTCTTGAGATACTCGAAAAATATAAAGTCACGACATTCTGCGCCCCTCCGACAATGTATCGCTTTATGCTGCAAGAGGATCTGACAAAATATGATCTCAGTTCTATTAAACATGCATGTAATGCTGGTGAACCGCTCAACGCTGATGTCTACAACAAATTTAAGCAGCTCACCGGTCTGAGTCTCACAGAGGGATTTGGGCAGTCGGAAACATCGGTCATGATTGCAAATTTTGAGTGGTTCGAACCCAAGCCTGGTTCTATGGGCAAGCCTTCACCTCTATACGACATAGTACTGATAGACGCTAACGGTAACATCTGCGCAGACGGAGATGAGGGCGAAATAGTTGTACGAAATGCAAAAACAAACAAACCCGTTGGGCTTTTCCTTGAATATTGTGACAATCCACAGGCAAATTCAGTTGCTTTCAATGGCGGTTGGTACAATACCGGTGATGTTGCGTGGAGGGATTCTGACGGATACATGTGGTTTGTCGGTAGAAATGACGACGTTATCAAATGTTCTGGATATCGTATAGGTCCATTTGAAGTGGAAAGTGCGCTTGTTGAACATCCGGCAGTTATTGAGTGTGCGATAACCGCCGCTCCTGATCCGATACGAGGTCAGGTTGTCAAGGCTACAGTAGTCCTTGCAGCGGGATATTCTCCTTCACCGGAACTCACCAAAGAGCTACAAAATTATGTCAAACATACTACCGCTCCTTATAAATACCCACGTATAATTGAATATGTAGATGAACTTCCTAAGACGATAAGTGGTAAAATTAAACGAGCTCAGCTTAGAAAAAATGATAATAATTAATAACTAAAATATTTGCTATAAAATGGGTATGCCGAAAAAATCGACATACCCATTATTATCCATTTGCTCTAAATTTTTTCCTTTTTATGCATAAAAAAGCAGCACCGATCTTGGTGCTGCTTTTAAATCATGTTTTTGATTAGCCCTTCAGCGAACCAATCATAACGCCGGTAACAAAATATTTCTGAACAAACGGATAAATAACAAGGATAGGAGCTGTCGCAACTATAACCGTACAATACTGAACCAGTGGTTTATAAAGGTTCAAGGTATCAGTAGCTTCAGCAGAAGAAGTTATCTGCGAAATATCATTCTCAACCAGGATCTCGCGGAGTATCAGCTGCAGCGGATAGAGATCGCGCTTCTGCAGATAGATCATCGCGTTGAACCAGGAGTTCCAATGCTGAACAGCATAGAAAAGAACCAGAACAGCTGTTGTTGCCTTTACCAGTGGCAGAATGATCTTGAAGAGGATGGTCATATGACCAGCGCCGTCAAGCTTCGCCGATTCCTCAAGGCTATCAGGGATCGCCTGAATAGATGTACGCATAATAACAATGTTAAAAACGCTCATACAAGTTGGAACAATAACCGCAAGACGGGAGTTGATCCAACCAAGGTCACGAATAACCATGTATGTAGGAACAAGACCACCATTGAACATCATCGTAAATGTAATGAGGAACATTATAATGTTCTTCCACTTTACGCCTTTTCTCGAAAGAACGTAACCGGCAATAGCTGTGAGCAGAACGCCGAGAACAGTAGAAGTAGTAACATAAAGGATTGTATTTGCATAACCAGATGTAATGTTCTTGTTCTGGAAAACAAGCTCATAGCCCTTCAATGTAGCAGGCTGACCCGGCCACCATATAACACCTTCATTACGTGCAAGCATTGTGGGATCAGAGAACGAAGCCATCAAGACGTGCCAGAGAGGCATTATACATGCAAATGCTATGCCAACAAGGACGATAAAGTTAATAATATCGAATACGGTCTTACCAACAGTTCTTCTTTGTACCATTTCCTGACACCCCCCTTAGAACAAGCTTGTCTCGGAGAACTTACGGCTAATCGCGTTAGCGATCATAAGCATCGTAAAGTTGATTACCGAGTTAAACAGACCAACTGCCGTTGAATATCCGTAGTTAGCTTCCAAAAGACCTTTTCTGTATGTAAAACTCGAAATAACGTCTGCTGTTTCATATGTCATCGGGCTATACAGAAGGATGATCTTTTCAAAACCAACGCTGAATATACGTCCCATATTCATTATCAGCATGATGATAATAGTCGGAGCGATACCGGGCAGCGTAATATGCCATGTCTGCTTCCAGCGACCAGCACCATCGATAACAGCCGCTTCGTAAAGCTCCTGATCAACACTGGAAAGAGCTGCCAGATAAATGATCGAACCGTAACCTACGCCCTGCCAAACACCTGAAGCTATGTAAATAGTTCTGAACAGAGACGGGTCACCGAGAAGGTTCCTTTGCTCACCGCCAAGAGCAACAACGATGCTTGTGATTATACCATCAGAGTCACAGAAGTCAACTATGAGACCGCAGATAACAACCATGGAGATAAAGTGCGGGAGATAGCTGATTGTCTGTATTACCTTCTTGAAGTAACGGTTCTTTACTTCGTTGAGAAGGAGCGCAAAGATGATAGGCATCGGGAATGAGAAAACGAGGGAGAGCGAGCTGATGAGGAAGGTATTCTTCAAAAGACGTGTAAAGTAGTAGCTTCCAAAGAAGTCTTTGAAGTTATCAAGACCAACCCACGGGCTATTAAAATAGCCAAGCTTAGGCTGGAAGCTTTCAAACGCCATGATAATACCGCCCATCGGCAAGTAGTTAAAAATGATGAAGTACACGAGAATCGGAATAGCCAACAGATATATCTGCCAGTTCATCTGAAAATCCCGCTTGATTTCTTTCCAGGTCATAACCTGCCTCCTTGTTAATTTTTTAACCACGGAGATACAGCTTTCCTTAAAATAGAGGAACCATACTTTAAGAACACCTGAATGAGCCCCATGGTTAAGTTCCATAAATAATATACTATAACTTTGTACATAATGCAATACCTTTTAATGAATTTTCACAAAAACCTGCCTTCCAATTTTTTTGTATTCTTAATTTTTATCAATAAATATTCTGTTTTTTCTTTTTGTTTTGGTTATTGTGTCAAAAGGCTTTTT
>CALXAZ010000026.1 GCA_944386395.1 uncultured Clostridia bacterium | reverse complement strand
TCCAGCGGCAGGGTTATCTGGTGACTGCTCCACCCACTGCTTAGACTTTCAGCATAACCTTATTTTTTGCCCGCTTTCAGAGGGGCTTTGGTTTGTGCGCCCTTTTTCGGAATGGTTCTTACATTGCGGTGTTTCAACCTTAAACCTTCCAAAAGCGAACATATATGATCTGGATGATCTCTTTCTAGATATTACATGCGGATTTTTGCCGGATAAAAATGTATTATATGGATATTATTGCCTTTATTGATATAATTCTTAAAATTATTTTCTAGCTGCAACAAAACTAGATCTTGAATACATATATATTATAAGCAGGCAAATTATTGGTGATTAATTGCTATTCTTCTATAAACAATCTCGCTAAGAAAAATGCATCCCATTTTGCTCAGCTTGGTCTGAAATCTATTTCCTTGCTGGTTAAGGTTATGCGTATCTCTATAATACCTTAATGATAGTGTTATACGTAATTGCATCACAAAACCGTGATATCCCCAAAAACAAAGAAGGGAGAATTATGATGGAAGAACCGGTTTGTTTATCCCTTGCCATGAGGTGATGTTCTGACAGCAAAAACTATTCGTGGATAATTGGTCAACGTGCAAAGTGGCATTACATCTCTATGGGATCGAAAGATTAGTAAGTATTCAATAGGAGGTTATGGCATTGAAAAAAAGAATCATTAGCTTGTTTCTAGTTTTAGTTATGAGTTTATCCCTGTGCGTTTTTGCTTCTGCAGAGGATAGCGTGGAGTATGAGGAGCGAATGCAGCAGTTAGAGGATATTGCGAATTTGGACGTGGACGAAGCCACACCTGAAATGAAAGAAAAGATATTGGAGGCAAGGAGAGAAATCATTTATAGTACCGATTGGGTTGCCGATGGTTATACCGCTTATATTCAAGATATGGAAACAGGAGAAATTATTAGGGATGTTCCTAATTTTTCTGATGTATTTCCTGGATGGGACGTTCCATTTGAAGAAGTAACTCCTATGGATCCAATGGAAGAAGATAGTATTCGTGATATTCCTGAGGCTATTCCCGAGAATAATACTGCAGAGATTATTCCACTGATTGATATTGGCATTGGTCTTAATGATTGGCTTCGAGTGGTAAGTGGAAGAGTTTATCTCGACGAGGCAAGTTCCGAAAATGCTGATCCCTATGCTGTTGTTACGGTTGACCCATATGATGTTGGCACAGTTATTCGAGCCGGCGCATCTGAACTTTCTTCAAGCGAGACATGCAATGTCGGTATCAGTGATTACTTTACTGGTGAATCTTATGGTTATGCCACACGTTTACCAGAGGGACAGGCTTATGCTGTTGATATCGGTATTGATGGACCAACCGTAGCTGTCCGTGCAAGTACATATGGAACACCGGGGTGGGCTACAATGATTGTAGATGGTGCATATCGCATTCGAGATCTGAAGTAATTGTATCTTTTTAACAATGTGAAAGAAAACTATGTAATCAATTTCAGCGCAGTAGAGCCATGATATTGTACCCATCCATTCAATTATCAGTTAGTGTAACGCATGTAAGAAACGCCTTTCCCAGATTTTCTGTTGATGGGACTTGTCAGTAAGATAATATGGTAGTTAGCCAACAACCTAAAGCGGCATGACTAAATGTGTATGTGTCAAAAACAGGTTGAAGAAACTGGCTTGCCACAATATTTTCTAAAAGTTAGGAGTGAATTCCAATGCAGGAATAAGAAAGAATCATGGATAAAATAGGCATGTGCTTTAGAACGATGGGAGGTTTAATCATGAAAAAGTTTTTTTGCATGCTTTTGGCAGTAGCATTGTGCGTTTGCTCGGTTATATCTGTCAGCGCCGTAGCACCTGCTGCGACAGAGGTTACCGTTGAGTCAAGTGGGGCTGCGGTTGAACCTCGGGCTGTTAGCCTGTCTGAAGAGTTTGAAATTCCGGTAGGGACGAGCTGGTCTATGAGTTTTACAACCGATAAGTGGTTTGCAGAAGACCACAATGCTTTCAAGGTTGTTATTGATGATATCAGTGCTGGTACTTACAAGTACATCATAAATGGATCTGATGAATATAGTTATACCTCGAATGAGGTTTCTGGTGATCACACTTTTACGACCACTAACGCGAAAGGCGGTGTCACCTATACTATTTATATCGTCAATACTTGCGCCTCTGAACTTTCGGGTACTGTCAAGGTTTCGAGCTACTACAATGATTAAGTAATATATGCCGGTAGCGGGGGGCAGATAATGGAAGCCCAGTTATCTGCCCCCTGATACTATATTTTGAATGGATTGATTGTATGTCCACATTTACAATAAAATTGATCGCTCTTTTGCTTATGTTGCTAGATCATGTGGGGCTTGTTTTCGGGAAATTAGATGGGTGGGGTATAATAGGAGATGCCACCTTTTTAAGAGGGGGTGGACGGATTGCATTCCCACTGTTTGCATTTTGCCTTGTAAATGGTTTTTATAAATCCAAAAATCTTTATCTCTATATCAAAAGAATTTTGATATTTGCGACGATTTCTCAAATTCCATTTTCTTTAGCTTTATATACGGTAAATCTTATGGAATTGACGGATAGTGAAAGCCTAAATCTGATAATGTGTAACGAATTTCATATAGTAATTCCAATATGCTTGTCTTTAGGATACTTGGTAGTTCAAAACTTCAATTATAAAAGTAATTGTCTATATCTTTACCTGGCACTAATCATATCTGGTATATCGCTTAAAGTAAATGGAATATGGGTTTTATATTCTGGAAGCCTCAACGTATTTTATACGCTAGCTCTAGGATTATTAACATTGCAGGCTGTAGAAAAACTGCGATCCCATACCGATATGCGCTTCTACCAGAAGGTACTGACAGTTGCTTTGACTTTATTTGGCTTGGCATATATAGGGACACGATCTGATTACGGAATACCTGGCATCATATTGATACTTGGTCTCTATTTTTCAAAGTCGAATATCACAAAGGAAATTATGGTGGTTTGTGCATGGGGATTTGTTTTTTATGGAATTATAATTGGAAATTTTTATAATGCAATATTTAGCTGCGTCAGCACTCTTATCATTTTGATGTATAATCAGAAAAAGGGACCGCCTATAAAATATTTGTTCTATATTTTTTATCCACTTCATTTGTTTTTGCTGGGCTTAATGAACATATTTCTTAGGTTATTTGTATAGCAGTAAATAGCAACAGATAGCGGAAATGCAAATCCATTGTATGTGTATGGTCTACAGAAGATTGTACTATATTATTTATATCTGCTCTTGAGAACAAGAAACAACTAATTTGCGTTGTTGAAAGTATTTTTCAGAAATCATAATATGTTCTAGCAGTTCAAACGCAATCTTTTCCTTCTTATTTGATATATTTTGACCATACTTTCATTCAAACTATTGAAAAATAAAAAAACACGAGCCACGCTGGATGATATGCTGCCTCCATAATTGACAGTGTTTTATTTCATTGTCCCTCATAGAGGGAGCATATCAGTGCTCGGGTATAATAACCTCTTGCCGTAGATCCCTTGCTAGCTCCTGCGGATCAAGCAGCCGGTCTACGTTGGCTTTGACGGTGAGGAGTTCCCGCATATGGGTGCGGGATTTGTGGAAGTCGGGATAGATCGCTTTCTTTTCCGCTTGTAGCGCTGCAAACTCGGCCTGGATCTCTTTGATGGTCGGGAGTTTTGTGAGTCCCTGGTCGTCGAAGAACTTCTTGGCAGCGCGGTGCAAGGTGATTTCGCCTTCGTGTGCAGCCAGGAACTTCTTGGAGTAGCCCGCTTGTTGGTAGGCCACATACGCATCCCTTGTCTTGATATAATTTAATATCTGCGTGCGCATGGCGGAGAGATCTGCCATGCGTTTTTCTGTTGCCTTCAGCTGGTCGGACAGCTGGCGGTATTGGGTTGTTGCGGCTTCGGTCTGTTCTTTCAGCGCGACATACTCCAGGAGGCCGTGTTCCGTCAGGTAATTCAGCGTCTTAGCCATCTGCTTCAGGTTGAACACCTTTGCCCACTTGGCATAGCCAGCGCCTCTGCCCGCCTGGAGCTTGGCCTGGATATCTACCAGGAGGTTGACCTTTTGCGGTGCTGCTGCCGCGCGGCGTTTTCGCGGTGTGTGGGTTTTCTGGCCAGACAGGACGGTGGTTAACGCCTCCAGAGAATAACCCTCTCCCAGACTGGAGAGCCGGGCGGGGCGCTGCCAGCCCGGTGCTTGCAGGGTAATAGCTTTGCCACGGCATTTGACCTCT
>CALXAZ010000025.1 GCA_944386395.1 uncultured Clostridia bacterium | reverse complement strand
CAAACCTTAACTCCCCGCAGGCAATCGAAGCTGTCCAAAAACGGGTAGCGGATTTTGCTGTTGTAACACTTCATGATAAGATGGATGGCAGCTATTACACAAAAAAGATACGCGACTTTGCGGAAATCCTCTGCTGCAAAAAAGGTTATATGGATGGATATGAGGGGGATGCTTTTTCGCGCCCCTATATTTCGATTAATCGCAGCTCCTATACTTATCAATTTTATCAAGAATATCTTTTGTCCCAAGGCATTCATAAAGAACCAGACATTGAAGTAGCCACTGCCGAACAAGTTTTACCTCTGGTACAAGCAGGAATGGGTATTGGCTTTATATCTGAGTTTTTAGCCGCTGATGCCCTAAAAAATGGATTTATTGAAGAAATTCCGTTGTCTATTCCCCCAAGAAATAGAAGTATTTATTTGGTGGAAGATAAGAAACGCGGCTTAAGCCTGGTAGCGAAAGAGCTCGTTAAATATTTGCACAATCCAAATTAAATGACGTTCTTCCGTACAATGCAACTTCTGAACCTACAAAGGAGTTGATCCATATGGCAGAAGGGGGATCGGAAATTATAAAATACACAAGCGTGTTCTATCGTAAATGAACATGCAGTAAAAGGATGATCATAGTGAAAGCTTCGATAAAAGCTTAATAATCGGGAATTTCGATCGATTCAAATCGGTTTTTTAGAAATGATTGTAGCCAAAGAGCATTGTGTATTTTCCAATATTATAAAAGTCTTGCCTTTTCTGCAATAATATAATATAGTATTAATGCAATATAGTAGTATTATAGTTATGGTTATCTAATAATATATTAAATAAAAAGGAAAGTGCGATACACCCATCTCCCGTCATGTGTATTGTACAACATAGGGTATGGTATGAAGAAAATTGTTGGTATAGCTGCTTCCTCCGGCAAGGCAATGGCAAAATGTATAGGGCTTGATCAATACTTAGAGTGTGATAAATCGAAGCTGACGGAACATTTTATCATAGTTTCAGATGCTTTGCCCCCGTATATCACATCTATGGACGAGCATGTGGTTGGAATAATTGCAGAAGACGGGGGAATTTTATCGCATGCTGCGTGTATTGCGCGCGAGTTTTGCATACCGTGTATAGTGTCTGTCGACGATGCAAAGGAGATGCTTATTGGGAAAACAGTTGAAATTGATGGAAGCGAGGGAACAATATGTATATTGACTATGTGAAAGAACTAGATAGAATCAGCTTCATCTATTCTGAAATATACAAATGGATTTTTGAAGTCAGCCCTGCATTTAACAAGCGAGTAGAAGCGGAAACCACAGAGTTCATGAATCCTAAGTGCGCAGCAGAATCTGTAGAGGTAAAATACAGCCTGGCATATGAAATTGCAAAGGCATGGCTCGAGCAGCTTATTGGTTTTTTTGAGCATTTAGAGACCTATGAGGGAAAGGATGGGATGCTGAAGCTTCGCTTATACACGGAGTTGCTGTTCTTTTTATATCGGGATATTCAGCAGGAGTTATTTTTATATAACACTTTATACAACAAACTACTGTTCGAGAAGAAGTTTGAAAAGGTATATGAGCAAGTAGCGCAAGGGAGAAACATCACCGTGATAGAGTTTCTTGAGTATATCGAACTTCATACAAAATATAAGTATCTTGATAATCCCAGAATCGCAAGCAAGCCTAATTTTGAGCGCATAGAAAGAGCTGTAGATGGTGCTGTTGTCGGTAATTTTATAGAGCTGCTCACAACACAGAAAAAATGGGAGCGCAAATTCAGTGATTTTATGTTGAATGATTTTTCTGAAGCGTTTATCAAAATACGGTCTGCAATTCATTCGATACTGGATAAGATGGGGATTCAAATTGATGAAGAAAGCAAGTATTGCGGGTGGACGTTATTGCGTGAGCTAAAACGCATATGTGCCTAAATTACGCTGCATTTTTAATGGTGTTGGTATTATGATAGCACAAAAGGCTAGGCGCTTAATTGAACTAGAGGCATTTGGAATCAGAGTTCCGAGATTCGCTGCGTTTACTGTTCCGTGCAGTGAGGATGGGGAAATCTCTTTGCTAAAATCTCTGTATCATGATAGAGTTTCTGAGGTTGTTGCAACGTGCAAAGAATACGTTATCATAAGGCCGTGCCTACAGCAAGAGGACGATGTGAAAGCATCTTATGCGGGAATTCTCGATTCGCCGATATTCCACAAAACCTGTATAGATGCGGATGGTTTCGCCCGCATCGTATCCTCTGTTAATGGCGATATACTGAACAACAAGCGCATAGCGGAATATTGTAAAAAGAATAAAATTCCGTTCTCGCCGCCAAGCGAAGTAAGCTATATCGTGCAGCACTTCGTTGAAGGCGAATCATCCGGTATTATGTTTACCCAAAATCCGGTTAATCGCAGAGATGAGATTGTAATAGAGTCTACCATAGGGCTGAACTGCGCATTAACTGACGGGATAGTATCTCCGGATATGTATGTCATCAATAAAAATGATTTGGATAAGTACGAGGCGACATTAGGCAGCAAAAAAAGATTCGCAGCAATTTCAGACCATGAAATTGTCATTGAAAGCAGAAGCAACGAGACAAACCGACTCTCCTTAACAGAAAGACAAATCAAGGAACTGGCCCTAATCGGAATCCGGCTGCAGAAGGTATATAACGCTCCGCAAGATATCGAGTGGACATATAGTGGCAATAAGCTTTACATATTGCAGACTCGGCCGATTGTGTTATAAAAAAGTGGGGGATCGATTTACCATATTGCAACTCATCCGATTTTGCTATAAGAAGCTAAGACGAAATCCAGTTTGCGCACGCTTCCTCTTGCCAGTCAATTCAGAGAGTATTTTCTTTCTGTTTAGGAAGCACAAAAGGAAAACAAAAAGTATGCGGAAACAGTTATGATTACAGTCATGATGGATATGTATTTGTTGATGCGTTGGGTAGAAGAATGAAACCTAACTATATCAGCAGCACGTTCTCGGTACTGTTGGAAAAGAAAGGATTAAAGCGCATCCGTTTTCGTGATCTTCGCCACAGTTGTGCATCGTTGCTTCTTGCCAATGGCGTACCGATGAAGCAAATCCAAGAATGGCTAAGTCACAGCGATTTTAATACTACTGCAAACATTTATGCTCACTTAGACTATTCCTCGAAAGTAACTTCCGCACTAGCTATGGAGAAAGGGTTGCCACTTCCGGCAGGATGTAACACCAATGGTTGGAATGGAGTTGTATCGATATAATGTCTGCCCAAAAATCACATGGGTAATAAACGCTTGACGAGATTTTGAAAAAGAAAAAAGCCAGTAAACCCGCAATGTTTACTGGCTTTTTGGCGGAGCGGGTGGGATTCGAACCCACGTGACGCTCAACACGTCAAACTGATTTCGAGT
>CALXAZ010000024.1 GCA_944386395.1 uncultured Clostridia bacterium | reverse complement strand
GCGACCCCGGGCTTAGGAGGCTCGTGCTCTATCCAACTGAGCTACTGGGACATATATCAAAAATATTCAATTTTTCCGCCCAAACGGATTCGAACGAACTGCCGCTTAGGAG
This sequence comes from uncultured Clostridia bacterium, assembly GCA_944386395.1. Classification (GTDB taxonomy): domain Bacteria; phylum Bacillota; class Clostridia; order Oscillospirales; family JAAYOS01; genus CALXAZ01. The sequence continues at coordinate 8,346 of CALXAZ010000024.1, read as the reverse complement.
GCGGACCCTCTATCCCGGTGAGGTACGGGGGCTTATACAGAAAATATTCAATTTTACAAGGCTCCGGGATTCGAACGGTTCGATTGTTAGGAGGGCGGTGCTCTGTCCAGCTGAGCTACTGGCGCGTATACAAAATTTATTCAATTGTGTAACCCCGGAAGAACAAAATCCAACATTTGTTAAGAGAAGTTTATTATATCAGCTTAACTAAGCAGAAATAAAATATTTAATCAAATACTTACAGACAACAGCTATGCGCAAAAATATCTCTACCTGAAAATCAGCATAGAGCAGACGATAAAAGCCGAAATAAATCGGTAAGCTATACTATTATATAAATATGGCACAAGTTTGTCAACTGTTTTGTAGAAGTAAGGTATATAAAAAGCAGAATCAGTAGATTCTGCTTTTTATTAGAGTAAGTCTGTAAGCCGGGTTCTGTATTTGACAGCCATCTATCTGGGACATGCGTTGCCGCATGCCTCAAGCCATCCTTCCGGGGACGCCGGGCAGGCTTAACCCCCGATTCGATGTTGCACCGGATAGAGTTTACAGGGTTGCCATGTCCCCATGGCAACCGGTGAGCTCTTACCTCGCCTTTCCACCCTTACCGCTTACGCGGCGGTATATCTCTGTTGCACTTGTCCTAGAGTCGCCTCCGGCGGGCGTTACCCGCTATCCTTGCCCTGTGGAGCCCGGACTTTCCTCACGGATTGTTCCGCGCGGCTGCCTGGCTTGCTCTAAGGGGTATTTTAATAGAAATAGCTCCACAAGTCAACAAAAAAATACATAAAGCCTATTGCAACTCCAATGGATTTTGCTTGCAAAAATATTGATTTTTAGCTTGAAATAATATACAATCAATATATTAAAAAGGCAGGGGTGTTTTATTTGGACTTTGCAAGCTTTATAGATGCGCACAGAAACAAAAAAATAGTGGTCTGTGGGCTTGGGGTAAGCAACTTGCCGCTTATCCGTATGCTACGTTCAGCAGGGATAGAGATAGAGGCAAGAGACAGAAAAACAGCTGAACAGATGGGGAAAACAGCGGAAGAGCTTGAGGTGCTTGGAGTATCACTGGTGCTCGGAGATGGTTATCTTGACGACCTAACGGGAGATATAATTTATCGTTCGCCGGGTATGAGACCGGATGTTCCTCAGTTCCTTGAGGCAATAAAGCATGGGGCAAGGCTTACCTCTGAGATGGAAGCTTTTTTTGAGGTTTGCCCATGCAAGATAATTGGGATTACCGGAAGCGAGGGGAAAACAACTACCTCAACTCTTATATCCGAGATGCTAGAGCAGTCAGGCATACATACATGGCTTGGAGGAAACATCGGTACACCGCTGCTCGATAAGGTACCACAAATGAGAAAAGAAGATGTTGCTGTGGTTGAGCTGTCATCTTTCCAGCTTATGACAATGGAAAAAAGCCCGGATATTGCGATAGTCACAAATGTGACACCGAACCATCTCGATGTACACAAGTCGATGGAGGAGTACATTGAGGCAAAATATAGGATATGTGCCGCGCAAGATGGAAATTCGCGCGCAGTACTTAACTATGACAACGAAATTACAAGGGAATTTGGGGAAAAGGCTCTGGCTGAGGTAGTTTATTTTTCGCGGCAAGTAGAGCTTCACCATGGAGTATATTTGAAAGGTTACAATATAGTAGTTGCAAAAAATGGGGAAAATAAAAATATCCTTGACATACGGGATATAAAGATACCAGGGATGCATAATGTTGAAAACTATATGGCAGCCATAGCTTCACTTGAGGGTATTGTCCAGCCAAGCTCAGTAGAGAAGGTGGCAAAAAGCTTTGGCGGGGTAGAACACAGAATAGAATTTGTCCGGGAGAAGGACGGGGTAAAATATTATAACGACTCAATAGCTTCCTCGCCTACAAGGACTATTGCGGGGCTTCACTCCTTTGGCAGCAAGGTTATCCTTCTCGCCGGAGGATATGATAAGCATATTCCGTTTGAGCCACTTGCTCAGGAGATTCCTTCACACGTTAAACTCCTGATACTAATGGGCGCTACAAAAGAAAAAATACGTGCAGCACTTGACGCAGTCGAGGGAGAAAAGCCGCCTGTAATCGAGGTGGATAGCTTCGATGATTCTGTGAAGGTGGCATATGAGCATGCAGAAAGGGGAGACATAGTTTTGTTTTCTCCGGCGTGTGCATCGTTTGATATGTTCCCGAACTTTATGGTGAGGGGCGAGAGATTTAAAAATTTGGTAAACTCGCTTTGAACACAGAGATGTGCAAAAAGCCTGTAATAATGAAGATAAAAGGAGTGAAATGATGGATATTCAGAAAGTGCTGGCAGAGCTGAGCGGGATACCGGGACCGAGCGGGCATGAGGAAAAGGTTGCGGATAAAATTGCTGAGTACGCGGCAGAGCTGGCAGACGAGGTGGTAAGAGATTCTCTTTTGAATGTATTCGGGGTGAAGAAGGCGAGTAAGCCCGGCGCAAAGAAGCTTTTGATAGACGCGCATTCAGACGAAGTTGGGATGATAATAACAAAGCGCGAGGGAAAATATTTAAGATTTATGCCAAAAGGGCTTGATCCGAGAATACTGCCAGGACGCGAGGTAGTGATTACCAGCGATCCGGTTACATATGGTGTGGTCGGGATCGTCCCTGGTCATACTGAGACTACCGTGCAGCACTCCGCTCCGCTTACAGCGGATAAGCTCTGGATAGATACCGGTCTGTCAGAAGAGACGCTGAAGCAGCGGATAAGGGTAGGTACTTTTGCGGGTTTTAGGGAGAAGTGTGTACCTCTCGGGAAAAGCAGGTTTTCTGGAAAGACAATGGACGACCGTGCGTGCGCTGTGATGCTTCTCCGCGCGCTTGAGATTCTTAAAGATAAAGAGCTTGATGTGGATGTGATTATGGAATTTGCTTCGCAGGAAGAAGTTGGAGGTAAAGGTGCAGCGGTTGGAGCATTCAGGTGGCAGCCGGATTATGCAATTGCTGTGGACGTAAACCACGCCCGCACCCCAGATGCCAATGACCCAAATGACTCTAGGCTCTTTGAGCTGGGAGAGGGTACTCCGATATCCATGGGACCTGCAACGACTCGGAAAATGGCAAAGCGTCTTTTAAAGATTGCAGCGGAGCAGGGAGATAAGGCACTTCCGGATGTTATGGAGGGTGGAACTGGCACAAATATGGGAGCTATCCAGCCTGCCGCCGGAGGAACAAAGAGTGCGGTAATCTCGCTTCCTCTCAGATATATGCATACAGCTGTAGAGGTTGTTGACTTGAGGGATATAGAGTCTGGAGCGCAGCTGCTTGCGAAATTTGCAATGTCTCTTACAGGAGGTGAACTGTAATGCTCAGTATAACAAAAGAACTGTGTGCGCTCAATGGCGTGACAGGTTGCGAGGATGAGGTTGCGGAGTACATCATCAACAGGATAACTCCCCATGTAGATGAAATAAAAGTTGATCCGCTTGGAAGTATAATTGCTTATAAAAAAGGGACGATTGATCCGCCGGAGAAAATAATGTTTTTCTCGCATATGGATGAAATCGGTTTTATTGTAAAGCGCATAACTGATGATGGATATATAAAGTTTGGAATTGTAGGCATGAACACCGATCCCCGCGCAGTTATAGGCAAGCGCGTGCTGATAGGTGAAAACAGGGTCCCAGGGGTAATCGGTATAAAGGCTATACACCTGACAACTGCGGATGAGCGCAAAATAATGCCCAAGGTACAGGAAATGTATATCGATATCGGTGCAGAAACAAAAGAAAATGCGCTAAAGCTTGTCAGTTATGGCGATTACATAGTTTTCGATTCCCAGCCTGAGGACTTTGGAGAGGGGCTTATAAAGGCGCGGGCTCTTGATGGAAGAGCCGGTTGCGCTGCTCTCATAAAGCTCATCGAGGAAGGACCTGACGTTTCTGCGGTTTATGTGTTTGCGGCACAGGATGAGGTGGGTTTCCGTTCGTCGACGGGGGGAGGACCCGCGGCATTCAATGCAGAGGCTGAGGTTGCGATAGTAGTAGATGGGGTTATCGCTGCGGACCTTCCGGGGGTTTCGGCATATGACCGTGTATGCGAGGTTGGAAAAGGTGCGGTCGTCCCGTTTATGAATGGTGCGATATATGATAAGAATCTTGTTGCGCTTATACAGAGACTTGCGGATGAAAACGGCATAACATGGCAGGAACAAACTGTGCCTTCGCCTGGAGGGATGCTCTCAAAGACGATTGAAAAGACCCGTACTGGCGTAAAGGTTTGCGGGATAAGCGTACCTGTCAGGTATCCACGTACAGGGGCTTCGCTTGCAGCGGTAAGCGATATAGAGGCGGTCTATGATCTCGCCTCAGAAGTATTGAAAACATTTGGAGGAAAATAAAATGATGGATATATTTGAAACTATCAAAAAGGTGGCAGGGGTACATTCCCCGTCAGGATTTGAGGACAAGGTTGCAGATGTGCTGGCAGAGATGGCAGCGCCATATGCTGACGAGGTATATAAAGATGTAATGGGTAACCTCATATGCCTGAAAAAGGGCAAAGAAGGCGGAAAAAAGGTGATGGTCTGCGCCCACATGGATTCTATAGGATTTATTGTGACACACATTGAGGACAATGGGTTTGTTCGCTTTGCAAGGCTTGGGGGTATTGGACCCACATCTGTTATTGGTACGCCGGTGATATTTGAGAATGGTACTCGTGGTCGTGTCTGCAAAGAGGACAAGGCGGATATTAAAGAGCTTAAGCTGAGCTCGATGTATATAGATATCGGAGCATCGAGCAAGGAGGAAGCACTTAAATATGTGAAGATCGCGGATACTGCTGTTTATGCGACCGAGGCGTATCGAGTGGGCGAAAATGGAATAATTTCTCCGTATATGGATGACCGTATCTGTTGTGTTGCGGAGATGATGGCGCTCCAGAGCATAAAAGAGAGTGAAAACGATATATATTTTGTCTTTTCCGTGCAGGAAGAAGTAGGAGGGAAGGGAGCGACTACTTCAGCCTATGCAATTGAACCGTATGTTGGTCTGGCAATTGATGTAACGAGGACTGGTGATGTTCCGGCGGCGGCGTTTAAGATGGATTGCGACCTCGGGAAAGGGGCTGCCGTAAAAGTTATCGACAGTTCACTTATCTGTTCACCCAAGGTTGTAGATGCGCTGATCAAATGTGCGGAAGCAAACGACATAACCTATCAGATAGAGGTTCTTGAGGCGGGAGGAACCGATGCTTCGGCAATACAGAAATCCCGTTCCGGGGCATATGCCGGAGGCATAAGCATACCAACACGCTATATTCATTCCCCGGCGGAGATGGTAGATGAGCGCGATGTAAAGGCAACCGCTGCCCTGATAGCCGCGTTCTGTGCTGGGAAGATAGAATTTTAAATAAAGGCTCTTTCAACACCGGAAACCGGGCATTCCCCGGTTTTCGGTGTTTTTTGCTTGAGGTCACGCAGTTCACCCTGTTAGCATATGCTGTGCAGAGAGGGGGGAACTGTATGTTTCGTTGTATGATAACTAGCCGTGGTATGACCGGGGCGCAGATAACACAAAAAACACTGGAAAACAGCGGAGTGTACAGCAGGATAGTGCGTCCGCCGCCGGGACTGCTACCTGAAGGTTGTGGATATGCGGTGGAGATACAATCGAACGATGTGGCAATAGCAAGGATGATACTTCGCAGCTCAGGCGGAGGCAGGATATTCTGTGATGCTGGTGATGGGTACAGGGAGATGCGGGTATGATATATCTGGATAATGCCGCGACTACGTTAAGAAAACCTAGTTGCGTTATACGGGCAGTAGAAAAAGCGATGCGATATGCCGCAAATGCGGGACGAGGGGGGTACTCAGGCGCCGGACTTTCGGAGCAAATACTGTTCGACTGCCGTAGCGCAGCAGCGGAGCTTTTCGGAGTAAAGGGAGCAGACAAAGTTGTATTTACTTTGAATGCAACTCATGCGCTGAATATAGCAATAAATAGTGTGATACAACCAAAAATGAAAGTGCTTATTTCGGGATATGAGCACAATGCCGTGAGCCGTCCGCTCTATGCAAGGTATCTGGATGGAGTAAAAGTAACAGTGGTCCGCGGAGAGCTTTTTGAGCCTGAATACTTTTTGTATGAGCTTGAAAAGGAGCTTGAAAGAGGTGCTGATGCGGTTTGCTGTACGCATGTGTCAAATGTTTTTGGGTATATACTTCCAATAGAGCGGGTAGATGAACTGTGTGCAAGATATGGTGTGCCGCTCATAATAGATGCAAGCCAGTCTGCCGGGAGTGTTCCTCTGAATTGCTCAGAATTCAAGGCAGCGCAGTTTGTTGGGATGCCTGGGCATAAGGGACTGCTTGGACCTCAGGGAACTGGGATACTTCTTTGCCTTGCAGACAAAGGAGAGCCTATTATGTTTGGAGGAACTGGAGCGGACTCTAAAAACAGATATATGCCGGAATATCTACCCGAGAGGCTGGAGGCAGGGACACAAAATGTACACGGGATTGCAGGACTTGCCGAAGGGATAAAGACAATAAAAAATCTTGGTGTGGAGAATATAGCCAGATACGAAAAAGAGCTTATTAAAAGTATTATTAAAGGGCTTGAGTTAACGCCGAAGGTAAAGCTGTATTATGCAAATGCACTTTTCTGTCAGAATGGAGTTATGTCATTTAACGTTAGAGATGCTGATAGTGAACAGGTGGCCTCGGAGCTTGAAAAAATGGGAATTGCCGTTCGTGCCGGATTTCATTGTGCCCCCCTTGCACACGAGAGTGCAGGGACAATTAGCGGGGGGACAGTTAGGATAAGCGTATCTCCGTTTACAACCCGTGGAGAGATAGGGAAATTTGTATATGTGCTGAAAAAACTGACTGAAATCTTAAAATAATCATAAACAAACATAAAAAAGAATAAAAAATTTAAAAAGCTATTCACACGCGGCGGTAATATGTGATAAAATACTATAGGAAAACCGTACCGGGCGGGTATCTGCCCGGTGCTTCGCCGCTGTAAAATGAATATAGCAGCCGGTAATATTATATGGGATGTGAAGTTTTATGGATATAATTTTAGAGGCGCTTACAAATCTTCGAAACTATATCCAGCTCGCGTCGATAATGGACATCTTTGACGTGCTCGTAGTTGCATTTCTCATATATAAGTTGATAGTGCTTATCCGCAACACAGCAGCATCTCAGGCTCTCAAGGGAATAGTGCTTATTCTTGTCTTACTGGTGTTTTCTTCATTTGCGAAGATGAATGTGTTGAATTTTCTGTTGACAACAACGATGCAGATAGGATCTATTGCGGTTGTAATAGTATTCCAGCCCGAACTTAGAAAGATGCTAAGTCAGGTGGGATCAAGCAGATTTCCTAAGCTCAGCAGTCTGTTGGGGTCGAGAGGGGAGACCGATCAGACTCATATGGAGACTGTAATTGCACAGACGGTACACGCTTGTAATGAAATGTCTCTGCAAAGAATAGGCGCGCTGATAGTTTTTGAGAGGAAAGTATTCCTGGATGATATAGCAAAGTCAGGGACAATACTCGATTCAGAGGTGTCGAGTATGCTGTTGAGGAACATATTTTTTCCCAATGCCGCGCTTCATGATGGGGCTACGATAATTCGTAACGGGAGGATATTGGCGTGTGGATGTATGCTGCCGCTGACCTCCAATAATAATCTTAGTCCAGATCTTGGAATGAGACACAGGGCAGGAGTTGGGGCAAGTGAACATTCTGATGCTGTTGTAGTGATAGTTTCAGAGGAAACAGGGTCTATATCGGTCGCAGTAGGCGGGATGCTGAAAAGACATCTTAATACAGAAACGCTCTCTATTCTTCTCAAAAATGAGCTAAGCGCCGAGGAGGAGGGGGAACGTAAAAAGAGCGTGCTCTCTATTTTCCAGAACAGGAGAAGTGCAAGAAACGCCAATAAAAGTGATGGAAAGAGCAAAGATAAATGAGAGAAACATGTCTTGAATTCGGCGCGAAGGTGATATTATGAAAGGTAAAACAAAAATTTTATATATCCTTGTATCGCTATTTATATCGCTCACTCTATGGTTTTATGTTGTGGGTGTAGAGCAGCCGGAGAAGGAGGACACTATAAGCGGGATACCTGTGACATTGCTGGGGGAGGATGAGCTCTATGAGGACAGAGCACTAATAGTGACGGCAAAAACCCAGACAGTTGCAATAACAGTCAAAGGTAACATCGTAGATATTGCAGAGGTAAATGCAAACAGGAGCGAAATAGCTGCGACGGCGGATCTGTCACGTATCACAAGCCCTGGCGAATACGATCTTGTGTATGATGTTAAGCTGCCTCTGGATAC
>CALXAZ010000023.1 GCA_944386395.1 uncultured Clostridia bacterium | reverse complement strand
AACAGTATTAATTGCTGGAGCAATATCACCGCTTATGCCGTGGCTTCTTGCATTTGCGGCAGGGGCAATGATGTATGTTGTTGTGGAGGAGCTGATACCGGAGGCACACCTCGGTGAGCATTCTCATCCGGGGACACTTGGAGTTATGGCTGGTTTTCTGATAATGATGGTGTTAGATGTGGCCCTAGGGTAATTGGAATATATACAAAAAGCGCGGCAGTTAATTTGCCGCGCTTTTCTTTAGTTTAAAAAATCTTTCAGTTTTTTGGAACGGCTTGGATGGCGAAGCTTACGTAGGGCCTTCGCTTCGATCTGACGTATGCGCTCACGAGTGACTTTGAACTCGCGACCGACTTCTTCTAGAGTGCGGGTACGTCCATCTTCTATACCGAAGCGGAGCTTGAGCACTTTTTCTTCTCTGGGCGTGAGAGTTTCAAGCACCTCAACAAGCTGTTCCTTAAGCAGCGTGAATGAGGCTGCTTCTGCCGGCTCAGATGCGTCCTCATCCGGGATAAAATCGCCGAGATGGCTGTCCTCTTCCTCGCCTATCGGGGTTTCAAGGGATACCGGTTCCTGAGCTATTTTCATAATTTCGCGCACCTTGTCGACGGGCATGTTCATCTCTTCAGCAATCTCTTCCGGCTGAGGATCATGCCCTAGCTCCTGAAGAAGCTGGCGGGACACACGGATCACCTTGTTGATTGTTTCAACCATGTGTACCGGTATGCGTATTGTACGCGCCTGGTCGGCTATGGCACGGGTAATAGCCTGACGTATCCACCAAGTGGCATAGGTGGAAAATTTATAACCTTTGGTATAATCAAACTTCTCAACAGCCTTTATAAGCCCGAGGTTTCCCTCTTGAATCAAATCCAGGAAAAGCATACCACGCCCAACGTAACGTTTTGCAATGCTAACGACAAGGCGCAGGTTTGCTTCGCTGAGGCGCTGCTTTGCGTACTCGCCAGTACGGACCTGTTTTTCCAGATTTTTGCGCTCCTCATCAGACAGAGGATCTCCTTCACCTTTGGATGCTTCGGCTAGGCGCTCACTGGCAGCTGCTCCTTGAGACATCTTTTTTGCAAGATCAATCTCTTCATCGGAGCTTAATAGGTCAACTTTTCCTATCTCCTTGAGATACATGCGAACCGGATCATCGATATTGTACCCGTCAACAAGACTTTCCGGATCAATTATCTCTTCTTCGGGTATTTCCTCGATCTGCTCTATATCAGGAGGAACAACGTCCTCCAATGTTTCAACTATTGGCTCTGGAAATTCATCCTCAACAGTGATATCTATCGAAAGGCTTTCGAGAGTGTCATAGAGCTTGTCAATTTGATCAGAGTCAAGACTCATCTCCTCCACGACAGCAAGTATCTCCTTTGCAGTGAGTCTGCCGGATTTTTTACCCTTTTCAAGCAGCTCCTTGAGTGGATTTTTCTTGTTTTCTTCGGTGTTGTTCATTGTTTATCCTCCAACCTCTTTTTTTCTCTTAGTCTTTCCCATTCTTTCAGAAGCCCATCACCGTCCGGCTGGCGTTTTCCTGCTTCAGAATTTACTATATATATGTAGTCGCTTAGTGCTTTTTCTGTATCCGTTTCACCTACCCGTTCGATAAGTATGCGCCCAAGATGTTCAATTTCGCTACTCTCTAGCGATTGAGAAAGTAATGCAAGGGACACCTTTATACCGGTGCTCCTGAGCTTGCCTATTTCGGTAAAAGTTTTTCTAAAAATTTCAGAGGAAAAGCTGTCCTCGTTCAGCCTTTGGGCGACATATGGGTAAAAACTGTCATCTTCTAACAGAATACCGATTATTCCTTCTTCTGCCTTTGCCGAGCGAATGTTTGAGTAGCGCAACTCCTTTGCTTTCGGCTGGGCATTTGCTGCGGGTGTGAGGATCCTCCGAGTTTCGCGGCTTTTTGCCGAGCGTGCGCGGCGCTTAGCCACAAGCTCAGCTTCTTTTTCGACAACATCGGGGGCAACACCGCCAGCTTGGGCAATCTTTGCTGCATAAACTGCTCTTTCAACAGGGTTTGAAAAGCTTGCAAGCAGCGATGATGCTTCCTTGAGGTATGCAACCCTCTGCTCGTCATCTGCAAGATTATATTTTACAGAAATATTGTGCAAAAGGTATTCAATGTGATTGTCTGAACGTTCCAGCCGCAGACGAAATGCATCGGCACCAAACTTTTTAATAAACTCGTCTGGATCTTTTGCTCCGTTTATAGAGAGCACTCTGACGGCAATTCCGGTTTTTTCAAGGATGTTTATAGCGCGGTTGGCAGCTGTCCGTCCGGCTTCATCCATATCATAGGCAATAACAGCTTCACTTCCATATTTAGCAATTAGCCTTGCCTGCGGGTCAGTAAGCGATGTACCCAGTGAAGCAACAGCACTGTCAAATCCTGCCTGATGCAGTGATATGACGTCCATATAGCCCTCAGCAAGGATTATCTGGCGGGATTTTGTCTTTTTGGCAAGGTTGAGGGCAAAGAGGTTTCTACTTTTGTTAAATACGGAGGTTTCGGGGGAATTGAGGTATTTGGGCTGTGAGCTGTCGAGTACGCGCCCACCAAATCCAATAACATTTCCCCTGATATCGATTATAGGGAACATCACCCTGCCACGAAACCTGTCGTAAACCCCGCCGGTGTTATTTTTTACAACCAGACCCGCATCTAAAAATTCTGATTTTTCATATCCTTTTACTGATTTCAATAGTCCGTCCCAGGAATCTGGAGCAAATCCAAGACCAAAAGTTTTGACAGTTTTTTCTGTAATGCCTCGCGCTTTCAGGTACTCGCGGGCTGCAAAACCTGGTTCTTCCATGAGACAGCGGTGAAAATATCTGGCAGCCTCACGGTTAAGCTCGAGGAGCCGCCCACGGCGTCTAGAGGCCTCACCATTATCATCCTCCGGGACGGTCATACCTGCCCGCGAAGCGAGAAACCGTACTGCATCGGGAAAATCAAGATTTTCTGCCTGCATTATAAAGTTGATAACTCCTCCTCCGGCTCCACATCCAAAGCAGTGATATATCTGCTTTTCAGGAGAGACCGAAAAGGAAGCTGTTTTTTCTGAATGAAATGGACAAATGCCAAAGAGGTTGCTGCCCTTTTGCTTGAGCTGGACATAGTCGGAAACAACGTCTACTATGTCTGAGCGCTCAGTAAGCTCATCTAGAAACGATGCTGGAAATGGCATTGCTTCACCTCCTGTAATAGTTTCCGATTTATCGAGTAATTATTCTCTTTTATGTGCTTTTTTACATCAAAGTAACATGTTTTAGTACCTTTCCCATCCTTGCGGGATAAAAATTTCCGTAAAACGGGAAACAGCATATTGATCTGTCATACCAGCAATATAGTCGCACACAGCGCGTTCTATTCCATCCTCTTCGATAAAGCGAAGCGATTCAGCAGGCAGCTTGTCCGGGTTTGAGCAATAATAGTCGTAAAGTTTTCCCAGCATCCCAGAAACCTTGTGCTCTTCACGCTTTGCTTCATTGTTGTGATAAACGTTACGAAACATAAAAGCGCGCAGTTCATCGGTTGCTTGCCCTATTTCGGTAGACATCGAAATCGTTTCCTCGCTGCTGTTTTTAATTACACTGCGAACCATACAATCAATTCTATCGCTGTACCGAAATCCAAGCTCTTTTCGAAGCTCCAGAGGAATATCTTCTTCAGAAAGTATTCCAGCACGAATAGCATCGTCAATATCATGATTTATGTAAGCAATACGGTCTGCATACTTTAGTACACGCCCCTCCAGAGTTGGCGCGACCCCTTCCCCAGAGTGATAAAGAATACCATCTATCACTTCCTTGCAGAGGGAAAGTCCGCAGCCTCCGTTCTCAAGCTTTTCGACTACACGAACGCTCTGCTCGTTATGTCGAAATCCGCCGGGAACGATACTATCGAGCGCATACTCCCCGGCATGACCAAATGGGGTATGACCAAGATCATGAGCCATGGCCATGGCCTCTGTCAGATCCTCATTTAAACGGAGAGAACGGGAAATAGTGCGAGCAATGCGGCTAACCTCAAGCGTATGTGTAAGCCTTGTACGGTAGTGATCCCCTTCCGGACGCAAAAATACCTGAGTTTTGTGTTTAAGACGCCGAAATGCTTTGCAGTGACATATCCTGTCGATATCCTGCTGAAAGCAAGTACGGATGTCGCATTCATCTATGGGATGACTACGACCAAGGGAGTTTTCTGACAAAACGGCATAAGGAGAAAGAGTGTCCCGCTCAAGCCTCTCGTGGATCTGCCGAATAGTCATTGCGTCACCTCCTTAAACCTCTATACCTAAATACGCTTTTTCTTTTCTGGTTTCCTCCTTTTTAAAAAATTTTTTGCATAAAACAAAGGATTTTTTGCGAAAAGCTGCGGACTGAACAAAAAATAGCCGCGGGACTTCTAAAAAGGAAAAATATATTGTATAATAATTATAAAGAAAACAATTATTATATGGCAACATACTTTTATGAAGTGGCGGTTTGTCCGCAACCGCATCTATAGGTATACGGACAATATTTTACTGAAGTTTATAAAACTCAGGGAGAGAAACTAAATGAATATTACCGAAACAGTGTCTATATTGAAGGATATCTGTCCCGGAAGTGATATAAGGGAAAATGAGCCTATGTCTGCGCATACTACCTTTAGAGTAGGTGGACCTGCGGACATATGGTGTGCCCCGGTGACGTGTGATGCGCTTATTGCTTTGCTTGAGTATGCAAGATCAGAGCAAATACATGTGACTGTGATAGGAAAGGGGTCCAACCTCTTGGTGAGAGATGGCGGTATTAGGGGAATTGTTGTTGAAACTACAGCGTTAAGCAAGATAGAGAAAAAAAAAGAGAATATTCTCCTTGCGGAGAGCGGAGCCTCTCTTGCCAATTTAGCTATTTTTGCAAGGGACTGTGGGCTCAGTGGTTTGGAATTTGCACAGGGTATTCCGGGAACTGTTGGAGGCGCTGTATATATGAATGCAGGTGCCTACGGAGGAGAAATCGGGCTTGTGGCACGGCTTACAGAATATGTTACTTTTTCGGGTGCTGTGGGAAGACTTGTAGGCAAGGAGCATAGATTCGGATATCGAAGCAGTGCATTCAGTGATAGAGACGATATCGTTATACTTCGCACTGAGTTTGAGCTTGAAAAGGGGAATATTGCAGCAATAACCGAAGAAATGAACGATTATAGGAGAAGAAGAAAGGCTACGCAGCCATTAGAATATCCTTCGGCAGGAAGCACGTTCAAGCGTCCTGAAGGGTATTTTGCAGGGAAACTTATAATGGACAGTGGGTTGCGGGGATATACGTCTGGAGGGGCGCAAGTATCAGAAAAGCATGCGGGTTTTGTAATAAACTGTGGGGGAGCGACATGTCAGGATGTATTGGAAGTGATGAGACATGTTGTTTCAACGGTGAAAGAAAAATTTGGCGTGACCTTGGAACCGGAAGTAAAAATAATTGGTGATAACTGATCATCAGAGCGGAAAGTGAAAGAGGATGAGGATTTGGAGCCGAAGATGCAGATAATAATAATTACCGGAATGTCCGGTGCGGGAAAGAGCAACGCGGCAAATATTTTGGAGGATCTTGGGTACTACTGCGTAGACAATATGCCTGTAGCACTTATGCCGAAATTTGCAGAGTTCTGCATATCTTCGAGAGGGAAATATGAGCGCGTGGCAATGGTGACTGATATACGCAGCGGGGATAGCTTTGAGCCGCTTTTTGAGGCAATAGATACCATTAGAAAAATGGGATGCGAATGCAGGATAATTTTTCTGTGTGCAGAGATATCAACTATTATCATGCGCTACAAAGAGACGAGGCGCCGGCATCCCATTGCTATGGATGGAGAGACGATAGAGCACGCGGTACAGAGGGAAAGCGAAAAGCTGCAGCCTGTAAAAGAGCGTGCAGATTATATTATTGACACAACGGACATACCGTCGCATAAACTGCGCGACAAGCTGCTCGCCTGTGCCGGAGATGGGGCAAACAGACCGTCGATGGCAATTACAGTGATGTCGTTTGGTTTTAAATATGGCATTCCGGCAGAGGCGGATCTTGTATTTGACGTCCGTTTTCTACCAAATCCATATTATATTGCAGAACTGAGAGAACTGACTGGTCTTGATGATCCGGTTAGGGATTTTGTGTTTAATTTGAGGGAAACTGCTGATTTTCTAAAAAAACTTTATCCGCTGCTTGGATTTCTTCTTCCGAATTATGAGGAGGAAGGTAAAGGGTCTTTGACCATATGTATCGGATGTACAGGCGGTCAGCATCGCTCCACAGCGATAGCCAAGGAGATCGCCGGGTTTATACAGGAACAGGGATACCATGTGGCTCTTGTCCACAGGGACGTTATGAAGAGGCTGCAATATTAGCGGCAAATGGAGAAAAGATGAGTAACAAAGAAAAAAACAGTGGTTTTAGACCGGGAAATGCGGCGATATACGGAGGGAGAGACGACGTAGTATTGTATCATCCCGGTGACTATAAGCTGGAAGATATTGAGGCGGCGCGCGGAGCCGGGCCCAATGTTGTTGTGATAGGAGGAGGGACCGGTCTGTCCACTCTTCTTAAAGGTCTCAAAGAATGTACCGAAAATATTACGGCGGTAGTGGCGGTGTCCGATGATGGAGGCGGTAGCGGGGTGCTAAGGGCAGAGATGGGGATGCTTCCTCCGGGAGACCTCAGAAACTGTATACTTGCTCTTGCAAATGTAGAGCCGCTTATGGGGCAGGTGTTAAATTACCGTTTTACCGAGGGAAGCCTGAGCGGTCAGAGCTTTGGCAATCTTTTTTTGGCAGCTCTGAATGGAATTTGTGGCAGCTTTGAGGAAGCCGTGCGGAGGATGTGCGACGTACTCGCAATAACCGGGAGGGTGCTTCCGGTTACAAACGCAAATGTTGATCTTGAAGCGGAGTTTGAAAATGGCAGCACAGTAGTGGGAGAATCCAAAATTTTTATGGTTAAAAAGCATGAAAAATGTAGGATAAAACGTGTGCGGCTTACAGAAAAAGCAGAGCCGCTTCCGGATGTCCTGAATGCGATAGCAGAGGCAGATATGATAGTGCTGGGACCAGGAAGCCTATATACAAGTGTTATCCCCAATTTACTTGTAGATGGTGTAGCTGAAGCGATAGCAGATTCGGGTGCGGTGAAGGTATATGTATGCAATGTGATGACACAGGAGGGAGAGACGGAGGGTTATACCGCATTTGAGCATGTACAGACTCTTATAGATCACGCATCAAATGGGATCTGCGACATATGTGTAGTAAATTCTGGGGAAATTTCCCAAAAGCTGTTGGAGAAATATCTTGAAGAGGGAGCAGAGCAGACTCGCATTGACAGAGATAGATTTGAAAGTGCCGGTATAGGACTTGTTGAGAGTGAAATTATTGCTGACGGAGGAAAGCTTGCACGGCATGATCCAGAAAAACTTGCGGAAGTGCTGATGAAAATACATGCTGCATATAATCCACGCCGTGGGATATATGGGCGTTATGACAGAATGATAGTCGAGTGGCTCGACGGGAAGCTGCGAAAGAATACATAACGGAGGGGAAAATGTCTTTTTCAGGAGAGGCAAAGGCTGAAATGTGTCGTGTAAAGCCGCAACGTGAGTGCTGCGTAGCGGCAGAAATATATGGGTCGCTGATATTTGCAAATACTTTTGATTGTGGGGAGATAAGACTTTCTACCGAAAATGCGAAATTTTCTGAGAGAATACAAGGGCTTATACAGAGGCAGTTTGGGCTGGGGTTTGATAAGATAATATCAACAAGAAAGGGAAATGTAAGCAAGGAGACTCTCATAATAGATTCTGGGGAAAAGCTTCAAACAGTTCTGGGATACTATGGGTATGATCTTGAAAGGCATGTTTCTCTCCGTCTTAATGCTGCGCTACTTGAGGAGGAGCATTGCCGCGAAGCATTTGTACGCGGAATGTTCCTTTCATCGGGCTCTGTTACCGACCCGGGAAGAACATATCATCTGGAGATAGTTACAAGGCATTTTAATCTTAGCCGCGAGGTTATGGCACTTCTGCTGGATATGGGATTTGAACCTAAAAGCACGATGAGAAAGTCAAATTATCTCATATATTTTAAAGACAGCGACGCAATAGAGGATTTTCTCACAAAATGCGGGGCTCCTGTGGCAGCGCTGCAGCTGATGGAGGCAAAGGTGGAAAAGGATATCCGCAACCGGGTAAACCGTCAGGTAAACTGTGACGCGGCAAACATTTCAAAAACGGTGAACGCTGCGCAAAGGCAGCTTGAAGCGATAAAGGTGATAGAGGAAAAAGGAGGGTTTGAGCTTCTGTCAGAGGAGCTGAGATTTGCAGCCAGGCTGAGAACAGAAAACCCGGAAGCATCGCTTGGAACGCTTGTAGAAGAGGCGGCGGGAGCTGTTAGCCGCTCGGGGCTGAATCATAGATTTACAAAGCTGATAAAGATTGCTGAGGAGTACGAAAAGAGATAAGCGGGGATGAAGAAAGGGATGAAAATGTGACAGATTTTGTGCATTTGCATCTGCATACGGAATATAGCTTGCTGGATGGTTTTTGCCGTATAGACAAAGCAGTAAAATATGCAAAAGATTGTGGGCAGAGTGCCATGGCAATAACAGACCATGGAGTTATGTATGGGGCTGTTGATTTTTACCGTGCTGCAAAGGCGGTGGGTATAAAGCCTATAATCGGATGCGAAGTATATGTGGCCCCAAGGACGAGGTTTGACAGGGCGCACGAGTTTGATACTGACGCACATCATCTTGTGTTGCTGTGTAAAAATAAAACGGGGTATCAGAACCTAATTAAGCTGGTGAGTGCAGGCTTTACAGAGGGATTTTATATAAAGCCAAGGATTGATATTGAGCTTCTCGAGAGGTATTCCGAGGGGCTTATTTGTCTGTCTGCCTGTCTTGCTGGAGAGATTCCGAAGAAGCTTGTAGAGGGAAATTATGACGGGGCAAAAGAGACTGCCCTGAGATATCTTGAGATATTTGGAGAGGGAAATTATTATCTTGAGCTGCAGGACCATGGGATAGAGGCTCAGCTGCGGGTGAATCGAGGGCTGTTGCGTATACATGAGGAGACGGGGATACCTCTTGTTGCGACAAATGACGCGCACTATGTAAAAAAGGAAGATTCCAGACTCCAGGATATATTGCTGTGTATACAGACAGGAACAACGGTAGATTCTCCGAACCGCATGAAATTTGACGGGGAAGAGTTTTATCTCAAGACTGGAGATGAGATGGCAGAGCTGTTTTCACAGTATCCGGGTGCCATTGAAAATACGGTTAAAATTGCGGAGATGTGCAATTTTGATTTTGTATTTGGGGAATATCATCTTCCCAGGTTTGAGCTTCCTGAGGGAGAGAGTGATGCGTATGAATATTTAAAAAAGCTGTGTATTGAAGGGTATAAAACGCGCTATCCAGATGATCCGAAGGGGTACATGGACAGGCTTATGTATGAGCTGGATATGGTTCATAAGATGGGGTTTGTCGACTATTTTCTGATAGTGAGTGATTTTATTGCTTTTGCTAGGAAAAGTGGTATACCGGTGGGGCCGGGGAGGGGTTCTGGAGCGGGAAGTATGGCAGCTTACTGCTTGCAGATAACTAATATCGACCCGATGAAATACTCGCTCTTCTTTGAGCGTTTCCTAAATCCAGAAAGGGTTAGCATGCCTGATTTTGACATAGATTTTGGACCGAACAGGCGGCAGGAAGTAATAGATTATGTGGTTGAAAAATATGGAAGCGATCATGTTGCGCAAATAGTCACTTTTGGAACTATGGCTGCCCGCGGCGCTATACGTGATGTTGCCAGGGTGCTCAGTATGCCATATTCGGAAGGGGACACTGTGGCAAAGCTTGTGCCAATGGCAATTGGGATGACGCTAGAAAAAGCATTGCAGCAGTCGAAGCCTCTCAGGGACATGTATGACGGGGATGAGCGGATAAAAATGCTGATAGATACCGCGCAAGCACTTGAGGGTACGCCGCGTAACACCTCTACCCATGCTGCCGGAGTAGTCATAACGCGTGACCCGGTATCCGATTATGTTCCTCTGGCAAAAAATGATGAATCCATCGTGACGCAGTTTACAATGGTAACGCTTGAAGAGCTGGGTTTGCTGAAAATGGACTTTCTGGGACTGCGAAACCTTACGATTATAGACGATGCTGCAAAGATGGTACAAAAAAATGATCCTGGATTTGATATAAATAATATTGATCTCAATGATGATGCCACGTATAAGATGCTTGCTTCCGGGGATACGCTAGGAGTGTTCCAGTTGGAGAGCGGAGGGATGACAAATGTGGTTATCGGGCTTGAGCCTCATTCGATAGAGGAGATAACCGCTGTCGTTGCCCTGTACCGACCTGGACCGATGGACTCGATACCGGCATATATCAATGGAAAGCATCATCCTGAGCAGGTTAAGTATAAGCATCCGCTTCTTGAGGATATACTGAATGTTACTTATGGATGCATAGTATACCAGGAACAGGTAATGGAAATCTTTCGCAAGCTTGCGGGATATTCGCTGGGAAGAGCAGATATAGTTAGGCGGGCAATGTCAAAAAAGAAAATGAGTGAGCTTGTAAAGGAACGGGAAAACTTTTTACACGGAAATGAAAAGGAGGGCATAGCTGGATGTGTGTCAAACGGCGTAAGCGAGGAGATAGCAAATGAGCTGTTTGACGATATCCTTGATTTTGCAAATTATGCCTTTAACAAGGCCCACGCGGCAGCTTATGCAGTCGTAGCATATCAGACAGCATATCTCAAGTGTCATTACCCAAAGGAGTTTATGGCAGCGCTGCTCACTTCTGTGCTAGATTCCAGCGGGAAGGTCTCAGAGTATATTTCAGAGTGTAAGAGGATGAACATACAGGTGCTGCCACCGGATATTAACGAATCTGACGATGGGTTTACGGTCGTAGGGGAAAATATCCGCTTCGGCATGGTAGCAGTAAAAAATATCGGAAGGAAATTTATCCAGGAAGTCATGTCCGAGCGTCAGGAGAATGGGAAGTTCAGCTCTTTTCAGAACTTCTGCGAGAGGATGTTCAAAAGCGACCTCAATAGAAGGGCAGTAGAGAGCCTGATAAAATGCGGGGCTTTTGACAGCTTTGCAAAGAGAAGCCAGCTTATGCAGGTTTACGGGAAGATATTAGACAATATATCATCCATGCGGGGAAAGAACCTGGAGGGTCAGATGGATTTCTTTTCTATGGATGAAGTGGGAGCTGAGGAGGAAATATCACTGCCTGACATTCCAGAGTTCGAGAAAAAGGATATGGTTGCATACGAAAAAGAAGTTACTGGTCTCTACCTTACCGGACATCCTATGGATGAATATGCCAGTGTTCTGAAGGCGATAAACACAGTCAAGATTGGGCGAATAAAAAATGAAGACCAGGAGAATACGGAATTTCGGGATAATCAGGAAATTAGGATAGCAGGAGTAGTTATAAAGCTACGGTTAAAATCAACAAAGACAAATTCCATGATGGCTTATGCCGATATAGAAGACGACAGCGGTAGCATGGAGATGATTGTTTTTCCAAAAGTGCTTGAGCGAAGCAGTGCATATCTGAAAGAGGATGCCGTTTTGCTTGTAAGTGGAAGGCTCAGTCTTAGAGAGGATCGTGAACCGCAAATAATTTGCGACAGCGTCCGTCCGATAGCAGATTTAGAAAATGATGGGAAACCACTTGCATTTGACAGGAAAACGTTGTACATTAAATTGGAGAAAGAGGATGGGCATCCATATAAAAAGGTAAAGCCCATGCTTGCAATGTTTCCAGGTAAGATGAGGGTAGTTCTCTATCATGCGCAGAGCGGAAAACGTGAGGCGAGCTTCGTGGCAGATGATAAGCGGCTGATAGACCGGCTGAGTGAGCTGCTGGGGGAAAAAAACGTAGTGATAAAGTTAAATTAACATAAAAGAGGAGGCGGAAGCATGGAAAATGCGGTAAAGAGGATAGGCGTACTCACAAGCGGTGGCGATGCACCGGGAATGAACGCGGCAGTTCGCGCTGTTACACGCAGCGCGATATATCGAGGAATAGACTGTGTGGGTATAAGGCGTGGATATATGGGTCTTATCAATGGTGATGTTGTGAAGCTTGATGCATCGAGCGTTAATAATATCATAAACCGAGGAGGAACGATACTTTATACTGCCCGCTGTCAGGAGTTTCTTACAGAAGAGGGACAGGTAAAAGCCGTAAATACATGTAAGCTGTTAGGGCTTGATGGTATTGTTGCTATTGGAGGAGATGGTACTTTCCGAGGGGCATTGGATCTGTCTAAGTATGGCGTATCGGTAGTTGGTATACCGGGTACTATAGACAATGATATAGCATGTTCACACTATTCAATTGGGTTTGATACGGCATGTAACACTGCAATTGAGGCTATAGATAAGCTGAGAGATACGATGCAATCGCACGAGAGATGCTCTGTTGTTGAGGTGATGGGAAGAAATGCAGGGCATCTTGCGCTTTATGTGGGTATAGCATGTGGTGCGACTGCGGTGCTCGTTCCTGAAAAGCCAATAGATTTTGAAAGAGACGTAATTGAAAAGATACGTATTGCAAGACTTAACGGGCGTACGCACTATATGATAGTGGTAGCTGAAGGGGCTGGAAGCGCACCTGAAATTGGGAAAAAGATACAGGAAGAGATAGCGATAGAGCCGCGGGTGACAGTGCTTGGGCATGTTCAGAGGGGCGGGACACCTACGGCGAGAGATCGTGTAACTGCCACCAGAATGGGTTATCATGCGGTAAATGTCCTTGCTGAGGGAAGGACTAACAGGGTAATATGTGTTAGAGACGGCAGGTTTGAGGATGTGGATATGGTCGAGGCTCTCCAGATGAAGAAGAGCCTTAATGAGCAGGAGTACGCCGTTTTAGAAGCGATGACTGGTGCATAAGCTGTTATCTTTTAAGCAAAATAAAAACCGGGTAGGCTTATATTTTTAAAGCCTACCCGGTTTTTAAGTATGTAGCTGGGAGGGAGCGCTGCTTATTTGAGTGATTATCTTCTGACTACTATTTTGGCGTCTATTTTTCCGCAGTCGACGGTTGTTGCGCTAAGGGTATTGCAGCTGACCTTGTTTGCCTTTAGGTTGCAGCATGAGAGTGAACCTCCACAGTCGATGTCCCCGCCGGTGATATCATTGGCTGTGACACTTGAGCCCGATTCTATCCCGCCGCTGACATTTCCACATTTCACGCTCCCGCCTGCTTCTATCGGACCGTCAATATTGCCTTCGTAGGTGATTGAACCGCCTGCTTCCGCAGATCCACCTATACCTTTACAGCTCATTGAGCCTCCAGATTCTGCGTGCCCGCCGATGTTGCCGCAGCTCATCGAACCACCAGATTCAGCGTTTCCATTGATATTTCCAGCAACGCTGAGCGAACCCCAAACATTGATATCAAGCCTTCGCTCAACTTCGATATCTGCGAGGTTGAGTGATATCAGCTCCCCTTCGCGCCATGTATTCCTGCAGAGCAGGCGTTTACCAAGGAACTGCACTATTCTAAGCTTGCCATCATCCGGAATTAGGGAGTTATCAATTTCGACTGCGTCATTTACAGAGTGGATGTCATTCATTTTTGGCTTTATTCCATAGAAAAGCTCGTCTATTGTGATATCGAAAAATGTTGCGAGACGAGGGAGCATAAGTATGTCAGGCAGGGAATTTCCGGTTTCCCAAAGTTAAGGATATGGATACAGGTTAATCAATTTTGCCGATAAAGCGGTAGTAAATCTCAATCTCCTGATCTCGCATCCC
>CALXAZ010000022.1 GCA_944386395.1 uncultured Clostridia bacterium | reverse complement strand
AAAATTTATATTTTTATATATACATTATATTATTTAGTATAGTTGTATAATTAAAGTATATCAAACAAAAAAAGGACAGGCAATAAAATAAAACATAAAATTTATTTTATATGTATACGTTCTAATTTTAGAGACAGCACGGAGAATATAAAGAAAGGAAGATATGAGTGAGAATACTTGTAGTTGACGATGAAAAGCTGTTAGTCAAAGGAATAAAATTTAATCTGGAAAATGATGGTTACGAGGTCGAGTGTGCTTACGACGGGGAGCAGGCTGTGGAAATAGTTAGACAAGGGAAAGTAGATCTTGTAATACTTGACCTGATGATGCCGAAAATGGATGGGTTTGAGGCGTGCAAGAGGATACGTGAGTTTTCCAAGGTGCCGATCATCATGCTCACAGCAAAAAGTGAGGATACGGATAAGATAATAGGTTTTGAGTATGGGGCAGACGATTATATAACAAAGCCGTTCAATGTGATGGAGCTCAAGGTACGGGTGCGTGCAATACTGCGGCGCGTAGGTCAGGACAGCTCGAAAAAGAGACCAAATGACCACATAATTGCAGGGAGGATTGAGCTTGCTCCTTCTAGTAGGAACGCGTATATAGACGGAGATATAGTGGATCTAACCGCAAAAGAATATGACCTCATAGAGCTTCTTGCAAAAAATCCTGGCAGAGTTTACAGCAGGGAAAACCTGCTTGACGTAGTATGGGGCTATGATTATCCTGGTGACATCCGGACGGTCGATGTGCATATACGCCGCCTCCGGGAGAAGCTCGAGCGTGAGCCGGCAAGTCCGGAGCATATCATGACAAAATGGGGAGTGGGCTACTATTTTAAAGCATAGACCGGAAATACATCTGCATATGGGCATCCAGGTGAAGATGGCACTATCGTATATTGCCATCATCGCAGGGATGCTTGTTTTGCTGAATGTTTATCCGACCTATGTAAATCAGAATTTTATTTTTCGATCAAAGCAGGACACGCTGCTTGACAGGGTGTCGCTTATCACCTCAACGCTTTCGGGGGTAGATGCGCTGAATGTTGAAAATGTGAAGAGGGTTGTCGAGATACTTGATGTAGAGGACAGCGGAAGGATAATTGTTGTGGATGAAAACCTTCGGGCAGTATACGACAACTCTGTAAGCGAGAATGTGACAGGTAAGTTGATACTGCTTCAGGAGATACGCTATGCTGTGGAGGGAAATGATGTATTCAGCGCAAACTATAGTGGAAATGAGTTGTCATTCAAATCTGCTGCGCCGGTAATGCTTTCTGGGAACGCTATCGGAGCTGTATATATATATGAGACGGATGAGGAGCAGGCGGCGCTGCTTGCAGATATACAGAGCAACCTACGCAATATCTCTCTGATAGTTATGATAGTGGTTGTGCTGTTGTCGATAGGGCTTTCAATGATGTTTGGTCGGCGGATAGCGAAGCTGCTTCGGGGAATACGCAAAGTACGCGAAGGGGACTATGGACACAGGGTAGATATACCGGGAGATGACGAGCTGAGCGACCTTGGAAATGAGCTCAACGAGCTGAGCATTAGATTTGAGCAGGTTGAAAGCATGAGACAGAGATTTGTTTCCGATGCGTCTCATGAGCTCAAGACACCGCTTGCTTCGGTAAAAATACTGGCAGACTCGATAATGCAGACGGACAATATGCCGCCCGAGATGGTCAAGGAATTTGTTGGAGATATAGGGGATGAAATAAACCGGCTTACAAGGCTGACAGAAAAGCTGCTTAAAATAACTAGACTGGATGCTGATATCCAATCAGAGGTAAGTGCGGTTGATCTAAAGGGCATTGTAATACGTGCCGAGCACATGTTGGAGCCTCTTGCAAAGGAAAGCTCTGTTACGATACAGACAGAGCTTGAGGAAGGATGTTTTATAGAGGCCAACAGAGACGACTGTTATCAGATAGTTTTCAACCTTATGGAGAACGCTGTTAAATATAACAAGATAGGAGGAAAGGTCTCTGTCTATCTTTTCAAAAAGGAAGGGCAGGTCACGCTCATTGTCAATGACACGGGGATAGGCATACCTGAAGAGGATGTAGGAAGGGTATTTGACAGGTTTTATCGTGTTGATAAGGCACGTTCAAGGGAGGCTGGAGGAAGCGGTCTTGGGCTTGCGATAGTGGAAAACGCGGTCACACGGTTTGGAGGGAAGATAGAGATTTCGAGCAAGCTTGGCGAAGGGACCAGGATATCGCTAACCTTTGCTGCGGCTGACCCAGGAAAGGAAGATAGTGATGCGTAGAAAATTCTTTTCGGCAGTTGCGCTGCTTTTGTCTTTTGCTTTGCTTGTGGGAAACTTTGGCTGCGGGGCTTCTGCAAATGAAGAAAAAATATTGGTATATTATCTGTCCGAGCTGGATGGTGGCGAAAATGAGGATGCGATATGTCCTGTCAGTGTTACAATCAGTTCAAAAGGCGACAGGTTTACATCAGCAATGAAGGCACTGATGAGCGATCCTGAAAGCGATGGGTTTATAAGCCCGTATGCTGATGATGTTTATCTGCTTTCGGTGAGTTATGATGGGGATGTGGTAACGGTAGATCTTTCGACTGAGTACCTTGATATGCAAAAGGGGGCGGCGGCAGCGGCTGATGCCTGCGCTGTTATGACGCTGTGTGGTATGGAAGGTGTGTCGGCAGTATCATTTAAGGTGGGAGGATATGACCATCCGGTAAATGGTTCTGCACGTATATCAGCCGAGGATATAGTTACAAATGACCTTACAATAAAGCCCGTGGAAGTCGAAACGACAATATATTTCAGCGATGGGAATGCACAATA
>CALXAZ010000021.1 GCA_944386395.1 uncultured Clostridia bacterium | reverse complement strand
GCGCCTTGGCAGCATTGTCATAGGCGTTGACTACTCAGGAAAACAGATAACTGCCGGCGACCTGAGGGCAGAGGGAGCCATGGCTGCCCTTCTCAAGGATGCCCTGAAGCCAAACCTTGTCCAGACGCTCGAGCACACACCTGCCATCATCCACGGCGGCCCCTTTGCAAACATTGCCCACGGCTGCAACAGCGTAATTGCCACTACATACGCGCTGAAAAAGGCAGACTATGTTGTGACTGAGGCAGGCTTCGGCGCCGACCTCGGTGCGGAGAAATTTGTCGATATAAAGTGCCGCGCCGCCGGTCTCAAGCCCTCAGCGTGCGTAATAGTTGCCACCGTGCGCGCGCTCAAGCACCACGGCGGTGGTGATGACATCGCAGCGCTAGAAGCGGGGATCGGCAACCTGTTCCGGCATATCCACAACGTCACCGAGGTGTGGAAGCTTCCGGCAGTCGTTGCAATAAACCGCTTTGCCTTCGACACCGACGAGGAGATAGCCCTTGTACAGCGGCTGTGTGAGGAGCGCGGTGTAAAAGCTGTGCCCGCCACGGTATGGGGCGAGGGCGGCAAGGGCGGCGAGACTCTTGCCCGCGAGGTGGTCTCGCTCTGCGAAAGAGACAACGACTTTACCTTTACCTATCCCTCAGAGCGCAAGCTTAAAGACAAAGTTCGCGACATCACAAAAAAGATATATGGCGGCAGCAGCGTGACCTTTGCCTCCGCTGCCTCCCGCGAGCTGAACAGGCTTGAAAAGGCAGGTTATGGCAATCTGCCGGTATGTATCGCAAAGACTCAGTATTCCTTTTCTGACAATCCCAAGCTTCTCTGTGCGCCGGAGGGATTTGAGGTCACGATACGTGATGCAAAGCTATGCGCCGGAGCAGGCTTCGTCGTCTGCTACGCCGGCGACATAATGACGATGCCCGGCCTCCCTCCCGTCCCCGCGGCAGAATCTATCGATGTTGACAGCGACGGGAACATATCCGGTCTGTTTTAAAGCAAAAGAGGACGGAAAACCGTCCTCTTTTATTATGTATATTCGCAAAATAAAGGCAGAGCAAAAGCTCCGCCTTTATTTATTTCATCTTATTTATTGTCCATGTCGCTAAAGAGCACTCCGCCCTTTGCAAGATTTGTCCTCGGCACATCATCGATGCTGATGCTCACAGCCTCTGCCGGTACCTTGCAGACGTCGCACACGACCTTTGTTATCTCTTTGGCAAGCTCTCTCTTTGTTTCGACCGTCCTGCCCTCGAGAAGCTCGATAGCTATTCTTGGCATATGTTGTTTCCTCCTTTTTATATTTTATCCACATAATACCAGAATATTATCACCCTGTCAACCTCTTCCATCAGGTCTGTTATTCCCTCTTATCCTCCGCCGTATTGAAAAATGCCACCCGTGTGAGCTCCCCGCTGTTTTTCCTGCCAAGTGATTTGAAATAGTCGTAACCCCTGTTTTTCCACCACAGCTTAAATATAAGCCACACAAGCATTCCTCCTGCCGCCGCTATTATCAACGGCAGTAAAACCGTGTCAGACAAAGTCTCATAGTTGCGGTACGCCGTTATCGCACTTACCAAAAACCACTCCTCCTCCGACATATTCTCATAATCGTCTATATACCACTCCTTAGAACTAATATGGTCCGCCGTTACCGCTTGCCCTTCGACATCCTGCTCCACCGGCGTTTCCTCTATATATGTTACCTTCGCATACCTTGCAAACCCATATGTGTCATACTTGCCCACAAGCCAGACCATATCCTCGCTATCCGCGCTCTTTTCCATGCTCGTTTCAAAATCCCCTTCGTAGATATATATCACCTTCGGCCGATTCTCCCACTCCCGATCCCGGGCATCCATAACCGAAACCCGATACCTGCTGAAGGCAAGCGTCTTTAAATTATACCAGCTTCTTTCTTCCTCCTGTTCGGCACACACCGCAACACGCATCTCCCCGTTTGTATACTCAAGCTGCCGTATCCCGCCGTCATAGGCGCTGACAAGCTCATACTCCTTCTCTGCAAACTCCGGATGCGACACCCTTGACTTCCACGATGTATAACATACCGCAAATGTCACCACCAGCACCGCTGCCATAAACAGCGCAAAACCCTTTGTAAAATACCTCATACTTATAAAGCTCCTTTCCTCCTCGTCCTCCTCATCTCCAAACTGTTCGTCAAGGCGGCGGAAGTTGGGCGAGATGTCCCGCTCCGGAAGCGACATCCCCTCAGCGCCCTCAGCAAGCGCCTTTACAAGGTCCTCTATGTCCCCCATCTTCCCGCTGTCTATCGCCTCTGCGGCAGCTGTGAGCTTTGAGAGCTGGTTAAAGTTTTTTGAGAGCTCCGAGCGATATTCCCGCACAACCTCCGGTATGCGCTCCGGGTTTTCCTGCATAATCCTTATCTGTTCTATCGAAAACAGCGCCTTCCTCAGCTCCGCTATCAGCAGAAGCTGCTCCACGTCCTCCTCCGAATATTCGCGGTACTCTTTAAAGTTCCGTTCAACTATCTTCGGGTCTATCAGCTCCTTTTCGATATAAAACCTTATCGTCCGCTTTGTCAGCCCGGTCCTTTCACATACTTCGCTTATCTTCATTTGCTGTTCCCCTTTTCCCAGAATTTAAACGGTATGCCACGCTCGAGTTCTCCTTTCGCCGTTAGGATAAACGGTTACGCAGCGTGACAGTCAAGACTTTTTTCAAAAATTTTTTAAATCTTTCTTCCCTTAGGCGGTTACCCTACGTAACCCCCCTCTCAATTATAACATATCTCCTTCCACTCTCTTTCATCAGGGCAACAAAAAAGAGCCGGGGACACCCGGCTCTCTTATTTTTATGCTACATCAGCTTTACCGTATAGTAGACAGCCATTATAAACAGATACGCAAACATCACAAATATCAGGTAGTAGGCGACAGTAGCAGAAGTGAGATACGCCACAATGGCACACGCCGCCGTTATCCCCGCAGTGAAAAACAGAAGAGGATAATTTGCATTTTTGGCGTTTATCAGCCGCTTGCCCCCTATCTCAATTGTACCTCCCTGCTTTCTCACATACAGGACGAGCAATACAAACAACAGCAGCAGCGCAAGCGAAACCACCGTTGCCGTAAGAGCAAGATATCCTCTTCCAGAGCGGCTCATTATCCACATCAGCGCTCCACCAGCCGCCGAAACCGCCGCAATGGCAAAGAAGTCAATCGAATATATCATATATATCAACATAAGCACAGCCGCAGCCGGGACAAAAACATACATCGCCTTTATCCCCTCGATATTAAACTGTGCCCCGCAGAACGCACACACCGCAAGCATCGCGGCTCCCACCGCCACGCTCCGCCCAGTAAACATCTTATATCTTGTGTCAATCCCCTTTTTTATCGACGTATACTCCCATATCACCCCGGCTATCACCAGCAGCACGCTCAGCACCCCGGCTCCAAGCAGGATGTTCCTCGTGATAAACAGGGTGGTAAACGAGCTGTATCCCTTGTAGGCAAACATGAGCCCGAGTATCACACAAAACGAAAATGCAAACACCGTCAGGATACGGTTTGTCACATAATCCTCCTGCGGCGTCGATGCGTATCTTTTCTTGCTCATCTCATTCTCCCATTCACTGTCCCGCCATCCGGCGTCCAGTTCCCGCGTTTCAGCGTGCGGAACGCAAAATTTCAACATTCCCGGTCACATATTGCCCGAGCTATACATTATCGCGGCAAGAGCTGCCAGAGGGGCAGTCTCTGCCCGCAGTATCCTCTTTCCAAGCGAGACCGGTACCATCCCTGCCGCTGTTGCCAATTCTACCTCCCGCTCCTCAAATCCCCCTTCGGGACCTGTCAGAAGCGATACTTCTCCAAAGCGGCAACTCTCAAGCGTCATTCTCCGCGGGCTCTCCTCCCGCTCGTATGCAATCAGCGCAAGCTCAGCCCCTGCAGCCTCGCCCACCGCATCTTTAAAACCAATAAAATCCCCCACCTCGGGGATTATTCCTCTTCCGGACTGTTTAGACGCTTCATATGCAATCCTGTTCCATCTTTTCAGGCGATTTTTTCGTGACTTTTCATCTGGAATAAAAACGCACCTGCCAGTTATCACCGGGACTATCCGGAAAACCCCCAGCTCTACCGCCTTCTGTATCAAAAAGTCCATCCTGTCGCCCTTTGTGACAGCGGCATATATCGTAACTCTCACCCCGGGCTCGCTCACAGATGGCTTCGCCTCGAGCACCCGGCACTCCGTCTTGTCCGGAGAAACCGATGTCACCTCACACAGGAAATCTGTCCCCGCACCGTTGCAAAGCGTCAGCCTGTCCCCTGGACGCACCCTAAGCACCTTCGCTATGTGACGGGCATCTTCCCCCGATAT
>CALXAZ010000020.1 GCA_944386395.1 uncultured Clostridia bacterium | reverse complement strand
AGGTCACCTACATCAATGCCTTGATAACCAGTTTCGGTTAAAGAAACAGTAAAACCATCCTCCCTTCGATTGGAACGTAGCGTAACTTCACCATCTCGAAAACAAGTAATAATCTCGTCTGTCTCCTTCGCTGGTTTATTGAGTAATGAAATAAAATATTTTCCTTTATTAATTCGCCAAGTGCTCGGAATTTGTCCGATCCACTCAATCCTGCTATCCTTCATCTCTCTCATACCATCACCGCCTCACTCAAACAGCTTTGCCACACGTTCAGATACCGAAAGCTCCAGTTCCATAAACTCTGACTTCAGTTCGTCGCTGGGCACAGGCTGCTGGTACTTATAGAAATAGCGGGTAAAGGGAATCTCCGCACCAGTTTTCACAACGGGCTTCTTAGCCCCCAGATTCTCCTCAAAGAACCACTGTGCATCCGGGATATGGGGCAACACCTCCCGGGCCATATAGTCCTCAATGCTCTCATCCCACTTCACGATCTCGGTATCCTTAGTTTCCTTGTCGTAGAGCACATTACCTTTACGGTCACGCTGAATTTCAGCGGACTTATCCATAACGGAAAGGCCGTCGGCGATTTTCTCCAGCAGCTTCTTGTCTGCCGTCACATTCGCCAGCACCTTGGTAAGCACCGGCATGAATGCCACAGGAGAAAGATAAACCTGAGTAGATATCGCATCACTCAGGGCGGCGACAATGGCTTCATAGACGGGCTGGTTGTTCTGATAAGCCTCCAGCTTTTTCAGCTCTTTCCCGGTAAGTTCCTCGGCATTTTCCAGTTCATCTACCTTTGCTTGGTCATACAGTGAGGACAAAGCCCCCTTGGAGAGCATGGCCTCGATACGTTCCGCGGTAATGGCATAGCTACGCTGGAGCGGCTGCATCACCACATACTCCCGGTAGATAAACTCCTGGTTGGGATAGATCTTGCAGTATTCATTTTCGGCAAAGTCGGCATACAGCTTTGTGATGGTTGTTCGGTCTTCGGGCGAAATCTCGTTTTTCTTATCGCCCAGGGCCTTCCGCAGTTTCTTGAAGAAACTGGATGCATCGATCAGCTGAATTTTACCTTTGCGCTCCGGACGCTTATTTTTGGAAAGCACCCAGATATAGGTAGCGATACCCGTGTTGTAGAAAAGGTCTACGGGCAGAGCAATGATTGCTTCAATCAAGTCGTTTTCCAACATCCAGCGGCGGATTTGGCTCTCGCCGGAAGCTGTGCCACCGGAAAACAGCGGGCTGCCGTTTTCGATAATGGCAGCCCGGCCAAAGTTGTCATCCATCTTGTCGATTGCGGATTGCAGGAACAGCATCTGCATATCGCCGGAACCGGGCAGCCCAGCCCCCCAGCGACCGTCAAAACCCTTCTTGTATTCTTCCAGAACAGCAGTCTCTACACCTTCCGCCGCATCCTTGCCGCCCCAAGGAGTGCCAAAGGGAGGATTTTCAATCACGAACCGCATCTTGGTGCCCTCAAAGCGGTCGGCCTTCATGGTGTCCTGGTAGCAGATGTTTTCTGCGTTCTGGCCCTTGATCAACATTTCCGCCAGGCAGATGGCGTAAGATTCGGGGTTGATCTCCTGGCCAAAGAGCCGAACATCGGCGG
The DNA here is from genome assembly GCA_944386395.1 of uncultured Clostridia bacterium. GTDB lineage: Bacteria > Bacillota > Clostridia > Oscillospirales > JAAYOS01 > CALXAZ01. The sequence continues at coordinate 3,225 of CALXAZ010000020.1, read as the reverse complement.
TGGGGTTATACCGCTTGATAAAATTGTAGCTGGTGGAGAGCATACCACCCGTTCCACAGGCTTGATCCAATACGGTGATGACCTTGCCGTCATCAAAAATATCATCGCAGCCTTCTGCCAACAGGATATTGACCATCAGCTTGATAATGTCTCTACCGGTATAGTGATCGCCAGCCTCGGCATTTTCTGAGAACTTTCTGATTAGCTCCTCAAAAATGTAGCCCATCTTCACATTATCAATGGTACGAGGATTGAGATCCAGCTCGGAGAACGCCTTTACCACAGAGAGCAGGCGGTTGTTTTTATCCATCTTATCGATTTGCTTATCAAAGTCCAGGCTGCGGATAATATCCTGGATATTTGCAGAAAAGCTACGAATATACATCTTGAAATTACCAGCCAGGAGATCAGAGTCGTTGACCAGCTCGGCCAAGTCAAACCTACTGGTGTTATAGAACTGGAAGCCGGACAAGCGATACATCGCCTTAGCCGGGTAGTTTGGATTTGTCTCAAACATCTCCACAACTTTATCCTTGGTGGGTGCCAAAGCACACTCAAAGCGACGGATGATGACCATCGGAATGATGACATCCTTATACTTATCGCTCTGGTATGTACCACGCAGTTTATTTGCGATGGACCAAATGAAGTTTACTTCAGTAGAAACGTCAATGGGAGAATCATCCCACATCGCGTCAATCATTATCTCGTTATTCATACGGTTTCCTCCAGCTCCATAGACAATCTTATCTTGTTCTAATTCAATTCTTTTGGTTTCAGTTTATGGTCTCAGCCTACCTTGCGGCTAAATGTTTTTTGTTTCCTATATGGGATAAAACAAAAAATGGGAACATTCATAAAGCCTCTTTGAATTTCGCATTTGACTTTCTTTCCTTGTTGTGTTAATCCTCAACTATTTCCATAATATCGCTAACATCACACTGCAAAGCAATACATATTTTTTCAATTATTTCAGTGTTGACATTCTCATTTTTTCCCAGTTTTGTAATGGAAGCTGCACTTATTCCCGCCGCACATTGTAGATCCTTCTTCTTCATATCTTTATCAATTAATAACTTCCACAACTTTTTATAACTAATAGCCATTTGTTACCCCCACGATTGCCTTAGTTTTAGGTTAATTATTTGTTACTACATTATATCGTGACAAATAGAAAATAGCAACATTTAATCCTGCAATCGCAAGATTGAATGCTGCTTTCTCTTGAATCAAAAGCCTGGATGTGTTATCATAAAATATAACAAGGATTTACTATAGCATTTTTTCGGGGGGCAATTATGATTTTTTTGAGTGGTGTCCATGGAGTCGGAAAATCATATTTTTGTAGACTCGCCAAAGAAGTTACCGGTATAGAATCCTACTCCGCCAGTGAATTGATTGCACAAAAAAGGCAGATCGAATTTTCACAGAATAAGTTTATTCCAGATATTGAAGACAACCAACCGTATCTTCTTCAGGCTGTGGCTGAACTCAAGGCGACTGGCCAGAACTTTATTTTAGATGGACATTTTTGCTTGCTTGACGGAACTGGTAAAGTTCAGCGCATTTCCAGAGATACTTTTATAACACTCATGCCAGAAAGTATAATTTTGTTGACTGAGAAGCCTGAGATAATTGCGGATCGCCGCCGAGCTCGTGATAAGGTAGATGTCAACGAGTCAAGTATCATCGATTTTCAGTTGCAAGAATGTAATTATGCAAAGGAACTTGCTGAAAATATTGGAGCACAATTATTTATATCAGGTGGTTCTGGGGACATTGCTAATGCAATTGAGTTTATAAAGTCACTATAAGGAGGATATTATGGCGGGCAAATTCCAGCGGAAATGCTTTTCTGAAATTAACCTCGACGATCCCTTCTTTGATTCTCTGAAAGCCGATTATCCAGGAACTGCAAACAGTACCGGCTTTATAACATGGTTCAGAAAGAAAGCCTCGTCTGGTAAGACGGCATTGGTATTTGAAGATGAGTTAGGTATCGGTGCATTTATTAATCTTAAACCTGATGAGGCTGAAGAAATCCAATTGGCAGATGGGCGGGTATTGCCTAAAGTGGTCCGTCTAAAGATTACTACAATAAAAATTGACGAACGTTATCGACATCAAAGAATCGGAGAAGGAGCGATAGGATTAACTCTTTGGCAGTGGCGAGACCTTGGAACTAACGAGATCTATGTTACGGTTTTTGACAAACACCACACCCTTATTTTCCTTTTGGAAAAATACGGTTTTAACTGTGTAGGAAAAAACATAAATGGCGAAAAAGTATATATCAAGGACCGGAGAAATTTGGATTTTAGTGACCCATGCAAGGCGTTCCCGTTTATTGGGAAACAGGTGCAGTACGCTGGATGCCTTGCTATTGACATGGAATACCATGATACAATGTTTGCCTTTTCAGATCTTGCAAACACTTTACAGGAACGCATTGACGTTAGTGTTGCTAACGGGCTGAAAAAGGTATATATTGGGAAGCCGTATAGTTTGGCTTTCAGGGTTGGAGAACCAGTCTTGATTTACAGAAAGTACACAGGGACCGTAGGAAGTCCGGGATATAAATCAGTAATTACTACCTATTGTGTGGCGACTCGTATAGAAAAGATAAAATCAAATGGATATGCACGATATTCGTTTGATGAATTTCTTGGTATGATTGGGAACAAATCAGTTTACAACGAAAATGAATTGAGAACTAAATACGACACTTGGTCGTCATTGACACTAATTGAGCTTCTTTATTGCGGCTATTTTGGCGCAGGAAATAATGTGAATTGGAAGTGGTTGAAAGACAATGGTTGTTGGCCGGGAACCCACCCCATGAATTTCCGTTATACAAGGGAGCAATTTGAGAAAATTCTACGGGAGGGCAACATTGATGTCGACAATGTTATTATCGATTAAACCTAAATACGCCAAAGTAATACTCGAGGGGAATAAACTGTATGAATTTCGAAAGAGTAAACCTAAAACAGGTGTAGATCGAATTATATTTTATGCATCTGCGCCCCAGAAGGAAGTAGTAGGAGAAGCTACCATTGATGAGATACTGGAAGGAACTCCAAAAGAAGTCTGGGAAATCGCTAAATCAGCTGCTGGGATAACAAAAAAGTTTTATTTTTCTTATTATGCAGGTAAGGATAAAGCAATTGCATATAAGTTGAAAGATGTGGTGGTATACGAAACCCCAAAGTGCCTATCTGAGTA
>CALXAZ010000019.1 GCA_944386395.1 uncultured Clostridia bacterium | reverse complement strand
GCGGGCTTATTTCGCGGGCGCGTCTGCGTCGGCAACAATGCTCGATCCTGTCTTCAAGTGCTAAAGGACTGCCCTCCCGGAGATAAATAAAAGCCGCGCCTGCCGCGGTAAAATTTCAGGAAGGAACAACCAAATGAAGCACAAAGAATTTGATGTTAAAACTTATTCCATCGAAATTGGGGGCAAAACCTTCACTTTCGAGACAGGTAAGCTTGCCGAGCTTACCAACGCCGCGCTTATGTGCCGCTGCGGGGAAACGGCGCTGCTTGTCACAGTTGTGGCGTCCCCGCGCCCGCGCGATGGGATAGATTTCTTCCCGCTTTCGATAGATTTCGAGGAGAAGCTCTATTCCGTGGGCAAGATACCCGGCTCTTACAACCGCCGTGAGGGGCGCGCTGCCGATAAGGCTATTCTCAATGGACGCCTTATCGACCGTCCAATGCGTCCGCTTTTCCCCTCCAATATGAGAAACGATGTTGCCATCTGCTGCACCGTCATGTCAAACGACCCGGATGTGCAGCCCGAAATTGTCGGTATGCTTGGGGCTTCGCTCGGCGTTACCATTTCCGACATACCCTTTAACGGACCGATTGCCGGATGCTCTGTCGGGCTTGTGGATGGCAAGCTCATCATCAACCCTAACAAGGCGCAGCAGGAGGCGTCCGACCTTGCGCTGACGGTTGCTTCCACAGCGGAAAAGGTCGTTATGATAGAGGCGGGGGCAAATGAAGTGCCGGAGGAGAAGATGATCGAGGCGATCATGTTTGCCCATGAGGAAAACAAAAAGGTCGTTGCATTCTTCAATCAGATTGCCGCTGAAATAGGCAAGGAGAAGTTTGTCCCGGCAGCGCCCGCTTTTGATACAGAGCTTTATGAGACCGTTAAGGACGAATACCATGAAAAGCTGCAATATGCTCTGGACACCGACGATAAGAACGTCCGTGAGGAGCGTCTCGCCGTCATCTATGACGAGATAATGCAGGAATATGGCGAGAGCCATCCAGATCTTCCGACGATGATGGAAGAGCTGATGTATAAGATACAGAAGGTAGTTGTGCGCGAGTGGCTGCTCGAGGGGAAGAGGGTCGATGGCCGCGCGATGGACGAGATACGTCCTCTTGCCGCGGAAGTCGGGCTCTTGCCGAGGGCACATGGCTCGGGGCTGTTCACAAGAGGGCAGACACAGGTTCTCTCGGTGGCAACGCTCGGAACCATAAACGATCAGCAGAAGCTGGACAACATCTATGGCGACAGCTTCAAGAGATATATGCACCAGTACAACTTCCCGCCGTACTCTGTCGGCGAGGCGAGGGGTCTGCGTGCCCCGGGACGCCGCGAGATAGGTCACGGCGCGCTGGCAGAGCGTGCGCTCGAGCCGGTTATCCCGTCTGAGAAGGACTTCCCCTATTCGATCCGCGTGGTGTCTGAGGTTCTCTCGTCAAATGGCTCCACGTCGCAGGGCTCGATATGCGGCTCGACACTTGCGCTGATGGACGCGGGTGTGCCGATAAAGAAGCCTGTGGCAGGAATCTCGTGCGGTCTTATTGACATGGGTAACGGGGAATGGCAGACTTTTACCGACCTTCAGGGCGTTGAGGACTTCTATGGCGACATGGACTTCAAGGTGGCAGGAACGCGCGATGGTATCACAGCCATTCAGATGGACCTGAAAAATGATGGTCTTACAGAGGATATAATCCGTTCCGCATTTGAGCGCAACAGGATAGCCCGTCTCCAGATACTCGACGAGATAATGCTGCCGGCGATAGGCGAGCCTCGCAAGGAGCTCAGCAAGTACGCGCCCAAGATGCTCCAGCTGCAGATCGACCCGGACAAGATCCGCGAGGTTATCGGCTCGGGCGGAAAGGTCATCCAGAAGATAACGGCTGACACAAACACAAAGATCGACATTGAGGACGATGGCTCGATCTTCATCTCCTCGCAGAGCATTGAGGATTGCCGCCGTGCAATGAAGATAATCGACGCGATTGTAAACGATCCGGAAGTCGGGACGATATTCTATGGCAAGGTGACAAGGATAATGAACTTTGGAGCGTTTGTTGAAATAGCTCCCGGCAAGGATGGGCTTATCCACATCTCCAAGCTTGCGGACCACAGGGTAGCGAAGGTTGAGGACGAGCTGAATATCGGGGACATGACCTGGGTAAAGGTAATAGAGATAGACGACAAGGGACGCATCAACCTCTCCCGCAAGGACGCGCTGAAAGAGATGGAGGGCAAGGAGCTTCCCCAGATATAGGCAAAGCTCCGGCGGTGTTTCACCGATTGATATAAGAGAACAGGACAGATGGAAAGACGGATGGCATAAAATTGCCATCCGTCTTTGATTTTTTGGGAAAAGGAGGGAAAGCTTCCTGTCGGGGAGCAGGAGCATGAGCAGCCGCACCCGGGAGCTGTTGCCTCCCGGGCACGGCTGTATATCGCCCCACAGCCGGAGCGCGGCTGTGGGGTTTTCACGCTCAGCCGGCGGTCGGGACGCTGCCTGAGACAGAGCGCACCGGCGCTGCCCGCGGCTTAATCGGCGGTGATGGCAGCGCTGCTCGCCGCCCGGCTTATTCTCGACTATTGCGGTCAGTATTTTCGCAGAAAAACGGAGCAATGAGAACAACACCTGCAATAAGTGGGATAAACGCTATGATTATTTTCCAAAATCCAACTTCTTTTGCCCAAAAATAATTTTCTGCTGTACCAGTCCTGATATTACTGTATAACCACACTGCCCATAGGATGCAGATACCCAATCCCATATAGAAACGCATGGTCGGTGTCCTTTTAATCATCTTTAATTGTCCTCCTTAACAAACCACTGCTTGACATTGAAACCTTTGCCAGTAGCAAAACTCACCTCATCATTTTGCGTTTCTTTTATCTATTGTACTTAGCTTCCATTCTCTCCAACATTTTCACTTATGTAAATAATCGCAACAAGCATTATAGGATATACTACGATTGCTACACATATCACAAACGCTTTCTTGCGAATACTGAGCTTGTCTGGCAGCTGATGAGCTGTCTCTGCCTTATCCTGAGCTTCGTTTTCATCTTTTTCCCTCCTGATATCCGTGTAATTTGTCAGGAACGTCCACGCAGTGGGCGGCCTGTCGTGTGCCGTGGGCAGTTGCCGGAGCATGAGCAGCCGCACCCGGGAGCTGTTGCCTCCCGGGCACGGCTGTATATCGCCCCACAGCCGGAGCGCGACTGTGGGGTTTTCACGCTCAGCCGGCGACCGGGACGCTGTCTGAGACAGAGCGCACCGGCGCAGGAAGTTCCACGTCAACCAGGTCCACCTGCGACAGAAACTCATCCACAAAGCTGTCTATGTACATACCACTGAACTGGTCATAGTCCTCACAGCTTTCGGTAGACAGCACACGGTTGTCATCAGTAAGATAATATATATGCTGTGTGGGAACAGCAAGCGCCGTATCCATAAGCTCATTTTTCCCGTTTAAAATCAGAACGGCATTGTCATTTGCGTCGAAATCAGGGAAGAAGAAAAATGATTTCTCTGTTGAAGCTATTTTAACAACATCTCCCGGCTGATAGTAGCTTCCGGCATGGACCGCATCTATCTGGAATTCGCCCACATAGAGATCCCGCGTAGGGGTGTAATATGATATGTCCCTGTTAAACCGGTCGGCTATTGCCTTTGTAGCGCGGTATTCCGGGCTGTTTTCATCCCACTCGTAAGTAATCGAAACCTCTGAGAAGTCCGCTTTGGATGAAAGGAAGTGTCCCGACACAAGAGAAGTGCAGGAAGGGGTCAGTGTGACCTCAAAAGAGCCGGCAGAGTCGGCTCCGTCTTCATAAAAATGCTCTTTCAGGAAATCCTGGTCATACTGGGACATGCCGGTATATGGGTATTGCTCACGGAGAGCGGCAAGGTCATCCCCGCTGCCCCGGTAAATAAACACAGCGGCAACAGCTATTG
>CALXAZ010000018.1 GCA_944386395.1 uncultured Clostridia bacterium | reverse complement strand
TCACTATCTCAGAGTCTTGAATACTCTCTGGTACTACCTTGTACTACCATGCACTTCCTCAGACTCTTATAGTTTGGCAGAGCCATTTTACCCTGACAAGCCGCCGACTGTTTTTACGCTTACATCGACTGCGACTTTGTCCTTAAATTGCTTGCTGATGTGTTCGATTTTCAGTTCCATTGGTTTACTCCTTTCGCTTAGGCAAAAGAAATGCCCTTGTCCAGTAACTATTGTACTGAACAAGGGCAATTTAATCTCAAAGATTACGAGTGGAAATTCCTAAGCAATTCCTAAGATTATGTTCTGTTTTTCCTAATCACAAATTGGCAATGTAATCAGAAAAGACACTGTTTCATTTTCACTGGAAGCAGTAATTGTTCCACCATGCAAATGAATGATTTCTTCCGCAATCGAGAGGCCCAATCCGGCGCCGCCTGTATTAGATAGCCTTGCTTCATCCAAGCGGCTGAATTTCTCAAATATGCCGCAAAGCTGATCCTGCGAAAGAGTCTTTCCTTGATTTTGAAAAGTGATATGAATATTACGTTCCACCCTTTGGGCCGTGATATGAATTTCTGTGCCAGGATAACTGTATGCAGCCGCGTTTCTTAAAAGGTTGCTAAACACCCTCGCCAATTTTTCGGGATCTGCGTAAAGGGATAACTCTTCCTCTGAAGAAAAGACTGCCGTATTCCCATTTTCCATCAGAGTTGGGTATACTTCGTCAATTAGCTGGGCAATCAAACAATGCAGGTCTATTCTTTCTTTCCTCAGCGTAACCGTATGTGCATTGTATTTTGTTATTTCAAAAAGTTCATTGATAAGTTTTTCAAGGCGGTCAGCCTTATCTAAAGCCACTTTTATATACTTTTCCTTTTGATTCTCCGGCATATCCGGCGCTTCGTTCAATAGGCTCAAATACCCTATTACTGTTGTCAATGGAGTTCTTATATCGTGAGCCAGGTACATGACGATCTCATTCTTTTTATTTTCTGCATCTTTAGCGGTCTTCTTACTCAGTAAGACAGACATTTTGATTTGATTTAATTGGTTTTCCAATTCTTTTAGTGGCTCTGACAATTTAACTGTGTGGTCATTCTGTTCATAGATGGTTTCTGTTGCAGAAATCAGTTCGTCCAGATATCCCCATGGCTTTTTCCAAAAATAGCTGAAAAAGCAAACAAATCCGACGATTATATAAAGTATAAATATCGCATCCATGCGCCAGTAAAGCCACATCAATATATCGCTGTTGATTTTCGAGCACAGAAATTGAAGAGCAAAAACAAATACAATGCCGGATATTGTCCATAGAAAAAGCGCCAGGTACAGCCGCAAGCCAATCCGCTTTTTTGAACTAAGTTGTCTTTTCCCCATAAGCACCTCCATCAATTCCAAAGCAGTAATAGTGCCAAAAGAGCGATTATTAGAACACTTACAATCGTTGCAAGAACAAAAAAGAGTTTATCAACCTTTTCCCTACTATTTAACAGCCGTACGGAAATGCAATAAAGTGCAATTCCGAGCAGGCCGCCTACTGTGTTGGTAAGCAGGTCGGTAATATCGGATCTCCCAATCGCAAGGGCATATTGTGCGGTTTCCAACAGCAGGCTTGTTCCTGCAATCATAGCCAATTTCACAAGAAAACCACTTTTGACCAACAGCATTTGCAGATAGATGCCCATAGGCACAAAGATCAATAGGTTTTCCAGCACCTCTTTAATATGGAAGCTCGACCCAATTTCTTTGTCATAGTAGAATGGAATAAGGTTCACACTTCGCACTTTATCCAGATCGCCGATTGAAAATTGTAGCTTAAATAAAATAATCCAGACCAAAAGTACAAGATAAATCGAGAACAAAACCGTAATAAAAGTCTTTCGGGTCCTATTCATATGCTCACCTTCAAATCTTGTAACCTACCCCCCAAATTGTTTTTATATATTGCGGGGTGTCAGTAGTGTCCTTTAATTTTTTGCGCAAATGTCGGATATGCACCGTTATCGTGCTACTGTTTTTCGAGTAGTATTCATCTTTCCATACCGCATGAAACAAGTCTTCGATGCTCACAACACTACCCGTCTTCTCAAGAAGGACCTGTAGAATGGAAAACTCTGTTGGGGTCAGCGATACGGTTTCACCATCCAAAAGGCATTCATGCGTCTTTGTGTTTAGCCACAGTTTATTATAGGAAAGCTCCGTATTCTCTTTCACTTCGCTTACAGTGGGCGAGTATTTTTTGTATCGCCGCAACTGTGCTTTCACTCTTGCAACTACTTCCAGCGGACGAAAAGGCTTTGTCACATAATCGTCAGCCCCCAATGTCAAACCTGTGATCTTGTCTGTTTCCTCAACCTTAGCGGTCAGCATAATAATGGGGTAAGTATATTTTTCCCGAATAAGCTGACAAAGAGAAAGTCCATTCATATCAGGGAGCATGACATCCAAAATGGCAAGGTCAATATCTCCGCTTTCAATACAGGACATAGCATCCTTTACACAGTAGAATTTATAAACGATATAGTTCTCGTTTCGCAAATACACTTCCAGCAGATCTGCAATATCCTGCTCATCATCTATGACTAAGATTTTTTCCGGCATAAGGCTGTCCTCCTTTTCAGTGTTATTATAACAGGTATCATCGTCTCTTTCTCAATGATACACATGAGAAATTATTAAGATTTTCCTAATTCCAAAATCGCGGGCGCACTATTGATAAAGACGATATTGAAAACAGTAACCGTCCCTGTCCTCCTCAACGGATCGGACAGGGGCAATTTTTCATCATTTCCCTATTGACAGCCGTATTTGTCCGTTATATATTGTACTTGTAATAGCAATACGGTTTGCAACAGATATGGGGGTGAGAACTTGGAGATCGTTGTCAGCAACAAGGCAAGCCAGCCGCTATATGAACAGATTGCCTCACAAATCAAGGCAGCCATTATCAGCGGGGAACTGAAGGCCGGTGATGCGATACCGTCTGT
>CALXAZ010000017.1 GCA_944386395.1 uncultured Clostridia bacterium | reverse complement strand
CGTGTTGTTTCTTCGCAAATTGTGCCGCCTGGAGGCAGGTCAATTTGCACAAATTCCCCTGAAATATGCTGCCTTACAACGGCTTTTCAAATGTCGTATTAGCAAGGTATTAGCAGGAACCCCTTGTGACAGAGGGTTTCCAGGGGCCATTTCAAAATCATATTAGCAAGGGAGATAGTTTTATGAGCACCAACGAAAAAGGGACGCCCCAAAGCAGAACATACACTGTGAATGACATCGCAGCCATTCTCGGTATCGGCCGGGCTTCGGCCTATAAACTCGCAAACTCAGGATTGTTCAAGACGATCCGCATCGGCAACATGATCCGCATCTCCAGAAAGTCCTTTGAGGATTGGCTGGCTATGGAGGAGTCGGAGGGAACAAAATAATAGACAGGGTGCCATAGGGGCAAACCTATGGCACCCTGCAATCATTCTGTCGCTTTTTTATTGGTTAGATTTCCGAATCGGCATAATACTCAAGAATACTACTTGAAGGTCCGAATAGATTTGTCAATATGTTTTTTGATGTTTTTGCCTTTAAATCTTTGCGGAGCAATTTGTAGTGGATTTCATTATCTATTCTTACTTCAGCAATCAAACTTTTAACATCAAATATATTATCGCCATGCCAAGATTTGCAAATTATGAAATTCAAAATAAAATCAATATAGTTGTGCAAGTTGTCAACCAGATAACTTACATAGGGAACCGAGTTTCCCGTGTGCACAATAATATTCCTAGTCCTGTAAATTCTTTTTATTTGCCATTCAACCTTTTTTTGGTGTTTATCCAACCATTCTATTATTGATTTGCTATCTTTGCAGCACACATCTACTATGTAATAAACACGCGACCTGAGGAGAAGGTTATTTTCAATTGCCTTACAAATATCATTGACTGCTTGTTGCTGCTTAGGGTCAAATAACACATCAATGAACATTCTTAAATCATCAAGATGATATTTAGAAATAATCTGCGGAGAAAACTCCCGCAAATGTCTAATTAGGTCATATTGAAACCACTTTATTGTTTTTACTATATACGTTCTTTGAATAATTGCAATTAGCCCATCAATTACAAGTTTAGATTTTTGAGTGTTTGTAGAGTTGTCAACAAAAAGCGCTTCTAATGCCGTCCATAAAATAACTAATGTATAATTGTCATTTGTAGTTTTATTTAATGCGTCGCTGTGAAATTCAGCAGCCTTAAGGAATGTATGAAACATAGTTCTAGACATTCGCATCTTTTTCAGAACAGCAGCCGTTTTAGCAGCATAATCCTTATCAACTGATGTTTTAGGACGCATTTCCATAGCACGTTTGATTGTTATGGTTTTTTTATAGGGATAGTTAAGACAAGCTATTGAAGAATATCCAAGTTTTATTTCATTATCAAACAAAGTGACCAATTCGTTAATTGCGCTCAAAAAAGATTCTAAATGTTCATAGGCAGAATATGGATCCAACTCTTTTACTTTTGCGCTAATTAGTGAAACTGGATATTTGGCAGAATTCAAACTAGCTAAGGTATCTTTGAGCCAAGCCGTTGAGGGTATAGTTTTAATAATTTCGTCTAGTTTTTCCTCTGAAACATCACCGAGTTCTATATCTTCACTTTGAATAACTTCATGTAATTTTTCTTGATAATACTTACTAAGCTTTTTGTTGGCAAAAGTAATAATATCCCATTCTGCCTCTTGAAATGTAAAGAGTGAAAATAGTTTTTCAACGGCTTGCTCCGCGTCATCTATTTTTAAGCTAAAAAAGTGGATGATAGCGTTATATATATGTTGCTTGGAATACCCTAAAACAATAAGTTCACAAAGAAATACATCTGTAACCGCAATCAATTCCTGTTCATTTTTTTCTCCACAAATTAGAGCGGTCAGCCTTTCTTTAACACTATTGTAGAATTTTTTGTTCGAATAATAGTTCTTTAAATTGACAATTACCGTTTCAAACTCTTTGAGTTCTGCATCTGTTCCATGTGCATTTTTGCACTGCTCTAAAAGTTGAATATACTTTGGAAAACGCAAGCCCAAAAATGATTTGGAAACATTGTCTTTGTTTAGAACAAAAATTAATTCCTCTAAAATGTCAGGGATATATTGAACATAAAATCGCTGTAGACACCCGTCTTTTTTCAGATACAGAAATATGTTATATGCCTCCAATATTAAGGAGTGCGCATTATGAGATGATACTTTATAGCTATCCGGTGAATAGTCAAAAAGCAGCTCAGACGCTCTTTGATAAAACAAAAAAAGATTTTTAGTGGCATCTGAATAATAAAAATTCTTGGGAATCTTATTTATCATGCTCTACACCTCCCCATTGCTTGAAACACACATCAAGGCATAAATATTGTACCATGAACTTCCAGCTACAGCAACAAATGATCTGTCTGCACAGAATCAATCTTTATAGTTTTTTAACGCCATGGGCTTGGACCTATGGCGTTTTCCATTATCAAGGCTGCCTCGAAAGGAGTCGGAAATCCCATGATGTTTCTCCCGCAATCAACCGCAAAGCCCCCGCCCATAGGTTTTCCCCTCTTGGGCATCTGGGCGGCATAGAGGCCGTCTTTTCCTCGAAAACAAACACTTTCCAGACCGCCGAAAGGAGGTGATAAGATGGCGGTATTTCGCATTGAGAAAACCCGCGACTACACGGTGATGTCCAATCACCACCTGCGCAACGCGGGGCTGTCACTGAAATCCAAAGGGCTTCTCTCCATGATGCTGTCCTTGCCGGAGAACTGGAACTACACCACCAGGGGCCTGGCTAAAATCTGCAAGGAGGGTACGGATAGCATTGGCTCCGCCCTGAAGGAGCTGGAGCGAGCCGGATACATAGTCCGCAATCGGCTTCGGGACAGCAAAGGCAAGATCGTGGATGTGGAGTATGTCATCTACGAGACGCCCCATCCCCCGGACACGGGCCAGCCGTGTGAGGACGAGCCGGATACGGCTTGTCCAGATACGGAAAACCCGGATA
>CALXAZ010000016.1 GCA_944386395.1 uncultured Clostridia bacterium | reverse complement strand
TTCTTTTTGGTGCAGGGAGAGAAAAGCCGGCGGAGCAATATAGATGAGGATACCCATCAGAGAAAGGCCACCCGGTACAACTCGCAGAGTGTACTGAGCGGCCTTTTGGTTTGCGCGGAATGTGGCCATAATTACCGCCGTATTACCCGGCCATCCGGCGAGATCGTCTGGCGTTGTGCCAATCGGGTTGAACACGGAAAAAAGTTCTGTCAGCATTCGCCTTCCATATCGGAGGACAGGATCAAGGAAGTCCTTTGTGAGAAGTTGGGACTGAGTACATTTGACGGAGATGAGATCAAAAACAAGGTCGATGTTATTTTGGTTCAGTCTGATGGCAGTTTACAGATTGAGCTACAATGTGCGGAACATTTCGAGATGCTCTCGAATTAAGGCTATCCTTGCAGAGGGCTGTCTGGTATAATATCCCTACCAGCACTTTTACATGGAGAGGGGTGTTTGCCATGACAGACAGAGAAGCGCAAATCGAGGCGCTGTGGACTTATGAGATATCTACGGAAAAAGTTTTGCGGCGGGCGGTGAAAAAAGGATTCATCACCCAAGCAGAGGCAGATGAATTCTCTGAAAAGCTGTTTGAGCAGTTGGACACGCGGAAGATCCCTGGCTTTCTCCCCTCACCGCTGGGTGAGAAGATGCGGGCCGAGCAGGTCCATGTGAACCCCTATGTCTCCATGACGGAAATCGCAAAGGAGAAGAAATCCTCCAGTCCCGGCTATCTTATACAGAGCTGGATGAGGAGCAACACCACCATCGAATACTTGCGGATGTGGGAGAAGATCTACAACCCCAGATTTCAAGAGGTCGCCTGCGATGAGTTGATCCATACGGTCAAGACCACCGGCACTACACTGACACCGCCCCTGTGGATCAACACGACGCAGGCGATGGGGATGCAGACAAGCCGCGGCAAGGGCGGCGGGACGACAGCGCATCCAGAGATAGCAGAGATGTTCCGGGCATGGTTGTTTCCGGAGTTTATGCTGGATTTGGTGAGGTGCTATCGGATGGTTCAGCACAATAAAGTTGCTGAACCATAAGCAAATAAACTCCAGCTTATTGGGGGTAGTTAGGGAGTGGTTTTGTGGCAAAGAATGAAGCTATTGCCAAAGTAATCGCTGCTGATCCCTATTTGAAAGCGCGCGGGACGATTAGTAAAGCCAAACAACAAGAATAAGACTAAATAACAAGATTATTACAAAAAAGGAGTTTATAATGAGCAATCAAGAACTGCTTGAATATATTGGCCTTTTTCGAGAAAAAGCTGAACAAGGAAAATTGGTTATTTTCGTTGGTGCGGGAGTTTCTTGCAATGTCGAAGGAATGCCTGACTGGAATAGTTTGATTCAAAACATGGCAAAGGCAATTGGTTACTCAAAGTGCACTTCTTGCAGATATAAAAATGAAGCTTGTGAAAAAAACTGTTTGCTTAAGGATGATTATTCTGCTGATGAATTTTTAAAAATACCGCAATATGTATTTAATACGGATAAAGCATTGTACGATCAGGTTTTGACAGAAAGTATTTCTACGATGGTCGTAGATGCACCTTTATCATCCGCTATTTTTGATATAAATCCAGTTCATATCATAACTACAAATTATGATCAACTGCTTGAATCATCGAAGAATGTGTTTCGTGAGCAATATCAGGTTATCGTGAGCGACAAAGATCTTTTGAATGCAGATAAAAGCAAATATATCATAAAAATGCATGGGGATCTGTCTACGCATAATATAGTTTTAAAAGAGCAAGACTATCTGGATTACTCTCAGAACCATGTATTAATGGAGCTTTTTATCAAGTCACTATTGACTGACCACATTGTTCTATTTCTGGGATACTCGCTGAATGACTATAATATCAAGTTAATCATCAGTTGGCTGAACTACATGCGTTCTCAGAATGGGGCATTAGAAGAAAATCGAAAAGTTGGATATATTGTTTTGGATCAAGTGCAAATCGATAAAACACAGCGAGACTACTTTAACTGCAATAATATTGGAGTAATAAATATTAATGCGATGCCACAAATTCAAGATATTCCGGAGTCTTTATCCAACGAAAAGGGGAAGCGGTTGTATAGTTTTCTGAGAGTGATAGCCGACCCCGCTTTAGAAGAAAATATGTCCTCCATTGAAAGTTCTGTGCAATTCATGTCTCAGTACAATTTTATTAATTATGAACAGATATTGAAATTGCTTTATGTAAAAAAGTACGATGTTACTGATGGTCAACTGCGATTACTTTCTGAAGGTGATTACTCCCGATTGACAACATTTATGGAAGCAAACACGGTAGAGTCGGATAAACTCAAACAACTATTTATAAATGCAGGTATAGTGTCAATACTATATTTTGACATAGGCAACACTAAACGATTTTCTATTGGAGAATTTTCACAAAATGCTTTGCTCCAAGACAGATTATATAATCTCTATATTCTGAACCAGTATGATGAAATCAAATCGCTGTTAGAGAATAATTCCGAAATTTTTGAACCGAGCAAAAAAATTTTTTACCAAAGCATTGTTAGTGGGTATAGTGAAGTTCTGGACAAATACGGTGAAATGGACACATCGGAGCTAAATATAGAACAAACGGTCGCCTATTTACATAATTCTGCTGTAGTTGAGGCGCTTAAAACACTTCGCTTTGATTCAAATAAAGTAAAACACTTTATTCAGAATGTTTCCACAAGCAAGGAACGAGAGTTATTTTCTGGATATCTCGATATTTACAGTGGCAATACTAAAAAACGCCTTGCAATGCAAACGGCACTGGAAAAATTAAAAAAGGATGTATGTGATAGACATACAATTCATTTTGGAGGGACATCATGCGCCAAAATTTATGAAATCAAGCGAATTGCCCTGACACAGTATTTCTTTTACTACAATAACCACATTCTATACCATGGATGTAGAGATCTAAACGATTTTTTTAAGCCATATATTGAGGCTATTATATGCTCAAATTGTGATGTTGCCGAAAAGGACAGTCATTTTGGAGATATTGAGTTTACAAATGAAAAGTATCCCATAGGCTACATTGATCTCGATATTATCACAAAATTCATCTCAGCGAAGGATCTTAATGCATTCATAGAGACATACAATGTTAAGAAACTGAACGTTGACGAGAATGAAGTTAGGTTTCTGACAGAGTGTTTGCAAAATCTTTGTAATTCAATAATTACTGCGCAAACATATGGGTTTAGGCAGGCGTCGTTTTCTACATTTAGCAATTTAATTCTACTACTCAATTTGGTGGACTTGGATGAGAATAGCAAAAGAGTTCTCAAAACAACAATTGCACATTTAGTAAGCGACAAAACTATTGCGCACATTCTATTTTCGATACACTGGCCCGATTTTAGGATTACCTTGCGAGCGCTTTCAAAACTATGCAGATCATTGACATTATCCTGCGATTTTGAAATCGTACGCAGCATTGTAACACGCAAAGAATTTTTCGAGTATGCTGCAAATGTGAGTTTTGGAAGTTTACGACAGCTCATTACCGCCTTCTTGCCAAACGATATTTCAGATGAGGTACAAACCACAATAGATACGACCGATAATTTCAATCAGAAAATTATATTATTACGTTTGTTTTATCAACATATAGTAGATGTAGGTGCCCAACGGACTTACCAGGACTTTTTATCAGTAAATTTTTTGCAACTACCCACAAATGCTATATATGACTTCATCTTTTCAGGCTGGCTTACCTTAACTCCTGAAACAGCTGAAGCGTTTCTAAAGGGAATATTGGAAATGAACGGACACCAAACTCATGGTGTACACTCATTCCCGGATCCAGTTGAAACAAAACTGGAGTGTGCCTACCTGCTGTATATCAGTGATAGAATAACAGACATCAGTATTTTGAAAGAATTAAGCGAAGGAAGGCCACATTTGCAGTTTTTGTTGAGCCCAGAAAATTTTGATTATACTCAAGTTGATTTTTCAAATTATATGTGGGGAAATTTTGCTCGAAATGAAAAATATATGAAATATTTTGTTGCCAATAAAGATGCAATTATTCCACAGATTAAAGAACGAATTGAAAAAAACGATGCAAGTGAGGCGGAGAAAAGAATTTTATATGGATTTTTGCTTGATAGAGACGAAGTGTGGAAAATATAGGTGGTTCAGAGCAAAGAAAAAATCCCCCCTAAAAGGTATCTATAGTGCTGCGATGTCTTTCTCTTTTTGGGTTTCGGCTACTGAAAGCGACCTTTACCCTCCGGCGATTTAAACGCTCGGACGAAGTGAATTTGCCCCACGCCAAGACTTTTGTCTGCGACAAAAACACGCGTATGCCGCAAATGCGGTGCGGCCCAGAAGGCCGGTTGGGTGGTTCTCCTATATCTTTTCGAAACTTCAAAATATCGATTTTAACCGTCCCTTCCATGCGGAGTGTCCTTATAGGATCTGAGTATCGTCAGACACCTAAAAACCTCCATCGTTGTGAAATAGAAAAAGCCAGCCCGAAGGCTGGCCTGTGGGGGAGCACCTCTCTTTTCTTATTGAGATATATGAAAACGCCGCCCGTAGTCCCGTTGGGCGGCGTAATTCTCAATGAATATTTTTATAGAAAAAACCTCGTTCATCCAGCGGCACAGGGTGCTTTGAGATATTTGAGATCGCCGACTAAGATTAGGTATCAAAATTCCGTTTTGGTAGGACAGAACAACTTGCTTTTTGATCTCATCTGGATATTGCTTTGGCATGATAGACCCTTCTTTCGCCTAAATGTCTACCATAATGCTATCATAATAATTCTATTCACAGTTAAAACCGCGACAGAGGTCATTCCTTCTATATTCTATATATTGTGGTTTTCACCACGAACAACATATTTATATATTTCCGCGCGTCTTTGGTTATATATTAATTGATATTGTACCTGTTTCCCATTGTAAATCAGAACAGAAAACTTTTCACCAGACAGAATAGCTGCAATTACAGCACAGTATTGCTCTATATCTTGTCGTGTCAATTCTTGCTTTCTAATTAAAACTGCAATATTCCAACTTTCTTTTTCTATTAAAAATGCCTCTAACCCATAAGCATAAGATGTCTCGACTATTTGAATAACAAGATCATCGTTTGTGGTTTCATGGTATTTTTCCATGACTGGAAGACAATCAATGTGGTCTATATGAATCAATGTGTATGCTGTTTTATGCATATACAATAGAGTATCAAGAGTAGTCAATACCATTTCTAATTCTTGCCGCCCAATATATTTTGTAATACTGTTTTTTTCTCCGTAATATATTTCAATTTTTCCATCAGTAGTACATGCATAACTTCCATGATTTGCGATATTTCTCCATTGAGAAACCGTAATATCAAAAAATAAAGTTCTATATAAAT